>JBIJDI010000052.1:0-11452 GCA_044344235.1 Sulfuritalea sp.
GTTGCTGAGCAGAAAATTGAATTCCCCGTGGGCGGCGATTTCGCGCGTGATGTCGGCAAGAAAATCGAACATCGGCTGCCTGAGCGGCATGGCGTCGCCGAACTCGCTGCGCAGTCGCTGCAAGAGAAAGCAGAACGCCAGTTCCGAATCGGTGTCACCGACCGGGACGAAACTGCCGTCAAGTGTCGGGGCAAATTCCTTGAGGTTTCCATTGTGGGCAAAGATCCAGTAGCGTCCCCACAACTCGCGCTGGAACGGATGCGTGTTCTCCAGTGCAACGCGCCCCTGCGTCGCCTTGCGGATATGGGCGATGACGTTCTTCGAGCGGATCGGATAGTGGCGCACCAGTTCCGCGACCGGCGACTGCGCCGACGGTTCGGCGTCAAGGAAAACCCGGCAGCCCGGCCCCTCGAAGAAGGCGATGCCCCATCCATCCTTGTGCACATCGGTGAGCCCGCCCCGCGTGCGAAAGCCCTCGAAGGAGAAACAGATGTCGGTGGGCGTGTTGCAGTTCATGCCGAGCAGTTGGCACATTTCAGTTCGTCCCCTGCCGCGACGCCATGTCGATCGCCGCGTCGACCGCGGCGAAGAGGCTGTTGGGCGAGGCCTTTCCCGTTCCGGCAAGATCCAGCGCGGTGCCGTGATCGACCGAGGTACGGATGACCGGCAGGCCGAGGGTGACGTTGATGCCTTCGTCGAAGGCCGCGTACTTGAGCACGGCAAGTCCCTGATCGTGATACATCGCCAGTTGCGCATCGGAGCCAGCGAGGACATTGCGGGTGAATAGCGTGTCGGCGGGCAGCGGGCCGACGAGGTCCATGCCTTCAACCCGCAGCTTGTCCAGCACCGGGCCGATGACTTCGATTTCTTCGCGACCCATGTGGCCGCCCTCGCCGGCATGGGGGTTGAGGCCGGCGACAAGGATGCGCGGTCGGGCGATACCGAACTTGCTGCGCAGGTCGGCGTGAAGGATGCGGATCGTGATTTCCAGGTCGCTGCGCGTGATCGCGGCCGGAATGTCCTTCAGTGCCAAATGCGTGGTGGCGAGCGCGACGCGCAATCCCGCGCCGGCCAGCATCATCACGACGCGGGGTGTGGCAGTACGGTCGGCGAGGTATTCGGTATGCCCGCTGAATGCGATGCCGGCGTCGTTGATGATGGATTTCTGCACGGGTGCGGTGACCATCGCGGCATAGTCGCCACTGACGCAGCCATCCAGCGCGACATCGAGCATATCAAGGACATAACGGGCGTTGGCGGCATCGCACCGTCCCGCCAGCGCCGACTTTCGCAGCGGAACATGGTGAATCGTTATGGCACTTGCATCGAGATCGAGCATGACCGCGCGCGCGGCAAACAGTTCACGGTCGCCCAGCACCACCAGCCGGGCTGGCCAGGCTCGCTCGGCCAATTGCAGGCAGATATCCGGGCCGATGCCGGCCGGTTCGCCAGAAGTGACGGCAATTACCGGCAGCGCGGAATTGTTCCCGCTAGCGGTCTTCGGCGCGGTATTCGACATAGGCGCGGTCACGCATTTGGCGGACCCAGTCCTGATACGCCTCGTCGGACTTGCGTTCGCGCAGCACCTGGCGCGCGGTGAGGCGCTGGCGTTCGGCAGTGGCATCCTCGGTGCGGCGTTCCAGCACCCGGATCAGATGGAAGCCGAAAGGCGACTGTACCGGCTCGCTGGTCTGATTGATCGTCAATCGATCCATGGCCTTCTCGAAGTCAGGCACGGTGTCACCCTGATACAGCCAGCCAAGATCGCCACCTTTCGCGGCGGAAAGATCGTTCGAGTGCAGTCGCGCCAGTTCGGCAAAATCGGCGCCGTTGTCGAGCCGTTCCTTGAGTGCGACCAGCTTGCGCCTTGCCTCGGTTTCGGAAACGAGTTCGTTGACCTTGATCAGGATATGCCGGGCGCGTGTCTGCTTCAGCGCCACTACCGGTTTTGCGCCGCCACCGCCCTGTCTGGCGATCAGCGTGACGATGTGAAAGCCGGCAGGGCTGCGCAGAATATCGCTGGTCTCGCCGGGTTTCAGTTTCTTTACGGCGTCGGCGTAGAGCGCAGGCAAGCGATCAAGCGGGCGGGTGCCCATGGCGCCGCCGGTAAGCCCGTCGGGCGCATCGGAATAGCTTGCGGCCACCTTGGCGAAGCTGTCGCCGCGGCGAATCTGGTCGAGCGCGGCCTGTGCTCTCGCACCGATGCGCATCAACTGGTCGGGCGACGCCTGCTCCGGCACCCGCACGACGATGTGCGCCGTTTGCACTTCGATGTTCCCCGTGTCGCCGCCCTGATCCGGGTTGGCCAGGTAGTTGTCGATCTCGCCGTCCGAGATAACGATGCGGCTTTCCACCTCGCGGTCGCGCAGACGCGACAAAACTATTTCCTCGCGAATTTCCTCGCGGAATTTGGTCCAGGGGATGCCGTCCTTTTCCAGCGTGACGCGGAAGTCCTGCAGGGAGAGGCGGTTGCCCTCGGCGATGCGACGGATCGACGCATCGAGCTCGATGTCCGAGATACGCAGGCCGGTTTCTTTGGCAAACTGCAGCTGCACGCGATCGGTGATCATCCGTTCAAGCAGTTGCTTCTCGAGCACGTCCTGGGGCGGCAACTGTACGTTCTGTCCCCGCAGTTGGCGCTCTACGGTCGCGAGCCGGGTGCGCAATTCAAAGGCAGTAATGGCTTCGTCGTTAACCACGGCGACGATGCGATCAACCTCGACCGGCTGGGTTCGTCGCGTCTGGGCGAGTGCCGGAAAGAGGAGGCCGGAGAGCAGGCAAAGCAGCAACAGACGGTAGGTCATGGGATAGTCAGGGGGCCTTCAGTGCTCTGCTGGTTGATGACGCCATAGCCGGGCACGTTGCGTTTGAGGATGTCCAGCGGGTTGGAGCCGACTTTTGCGAAACCGTTCAACTCGAGTTGGAAAAACAGCGCGGTGTTCGAGACCTGAGTCTGGGTGGCCAGCCGCTGGAACACCACGCGCCCGACCCAGCAGCCGCCGTCGTATTCGAGACCGGCAACGGATTCGACCATGCGCTTGTCCTTGGTCGAATAGTTGAAGCGTCCCACCGCATGCCAGCCGCCGAAGACCGGCCACTGACCGGAAATGTCCACCTGTCCCAGACCTAGCACACCCAATTGATCCCGCGTGTATCTGTAGCCTGCGTTCAGTACTTGCCCGGGCTCTGGCTGGTAGCGTCCGCCGATGTTGAGACGTTCGATGCGGCTCAGCTGCGGGTTGTACTGGACGCCCGTGTCGATATAGGTCTTCGGCATGACGCGGCCGGAGAGCGAGCCGAGGAAGTCGGTCTGGCGGTCGCTACGCAGAACTTCGCCCGGCAAGCCGACATTCTGCGTGCTGAAGTAGAAGCGCTGGCCGAATGCAGCACGCATGATCTCGGCGCCGGACAATGGATCCAGCAGGCGCGAAGTAAGCATTGCGGTGGCCTGATTGGCATCGCCAATCCGATCGCCACCGCCATAGCGGTTCTCGCCGAAGATCTGGGCAAAATTGAAGTCGGCGAGGCCCGTATCGAAAATCGGGATCAGACTCTGGTCTCGCACCGGCGTATAAAGATAATAAACGCGCGGCTCCAGTGTTTGGGTCAGGCTCTTGCCAAACCAGTCCATGTCGCGCTCGAAAGTAACTCCAGAGTCCACACTGAATATCGGGACGCTGCGGGTAAGTTTCTCCGGCGTTCCGATGGCCTGGTTCTCCAGGTTGTAGCGCGTGGAATGCAGACCAATCTTCGGTGTCACGCTTAACACCTCTGTCTGCAGCGGCAGGGAAAGCTGGGGATACAGCGTGAAGCGCCTTCCCTGCACCAGCGTCGGATTGCGGAAGTTCACGTGCTCTCCGCTGAACGCGAAATTCATTCCGAGCGGCAGGTCGCTGCGGTTGGCACTGAGCGTCAATTGCGGCAGACGTCGGTAGGGCTCTGTCACCGGCGGCAGGGACGGGTCCTGCAGGGTCTGATAGCTTTGCGCCAGCAGGTTGGCCGACCACCAGGCGCCGCCGTAACTGAGCGTGCCCTGGCGCAGCAGATTGGTCTGGGCAATCACCGATGAGCCGTTGGCCAGGTCGCTGAAGTAGGTTCCGTCGGACGCACCATTGAGGTCAAGCGATCCGGAAAAGCCATAGCCCAGGTTCTGGCTGTGGGCGATCGAATAGGAAGAACGCCGCTTCTTCTCGATCTTGTCCTCGGGCAGATACTGTCCCTGCATCGTGCCCTGGTAATTCGGGTTGAGGTATCGGTACTCGCCGTTCCACAGCGTGCCACGCTTGGCCATGAAGCGCGGCGCAATCGTCGCGTCCATGTTCTGCGCGATGTTCCAGTAGAAGGGCTGGGTATATTCCATGCCACCGCGACTGGTGGAGCCGAAAGTGGGGGTCAGCAGCCCGCTCTTGCGTTCGTGGTTCAGCGAAAAGCTTATCCAGGGCGAGTAGAGGATGGGGGCGCCCTTGAAGTACAGGGTGGCGTTGCGCGCCGTGCCTTCTTCATCATCGTAATCCAGACGCAGATCGGTGGTCCGCGCAAACCAGTCGGGGTCTCGGCCGGCGGCGGGCGTACAGGTGGTATAGGTGGCATCGGTGAGCCGGTACTTGCCTTCGCCTTCGAAGTCCATGCGCGCCGCCGCCCCATAGCCGGTCGTCAGACTCGGTGTCGCGCGCTCTTCGGTGCCGGTCCACAGCGTGGCGGCGGACCCTGTCTTGATGCGTCGGATCGCATAGTCGGGCTGCTCGAAGAAGCCGGTGCTGTCATCCATCTTCATGCGCATCTTGGGGCCGGTGACGCGGTCACCGTCGCGGGAAAGACGGACGTTGCCGGTCGCTTCCATCTCATCCTCTTGCTGCCAGTAGGTCAGTCGATCGCTCTGCAGCACCGAATTGCGCTTGCGCAATTCGACGTTGCCATCGGCGACTACTTCCACATCGTTCTTGCCGGCGATGTGATCGGCGGCGATGAAGGTCGGCAGCAGTTCTCCGGGGCGCTTGAGGTAGGGCATGACGCCTGCGGCGCGTTTGAGCACGGGTCCAGGCAGTTCTCCTGCGGCGACATGGGCCGAGTAGAGTGGCGGCAGAACGGGGCGCTCTTCCACTTGCGGCGGTTCCTGGGGTTTTTGAATGGCCTCCGTGGCGGGGGCCGCTTGCGCCAGCGGCACCTCGGTCGCGGCAGGCTTCGCCAGGACGACAGGCGTGGGCGCCGCCTTGACGACAGGGGCTGTTTGCCTCGCGGCTGCTGCGGGGCGGGTGGGCTGTGCGACAGGCGGGGACGCGGCACTGATCGCGGGCGCGCTCTGCTGCGGCGTCAGATCGACGCGCACTGTCGGTGCCGGCGCAACCTGCACCGGCGGCGCGGCAAGCGGCTTTACTGCGACGACGGGTTCGACTGCAACAGACACCGTTGCCGATGGCGGCGTGCCGGCACCGAGCAGGGCGGGATTGATGCGCAGCGGTGGCAGCGCTTCCGCCACCACCGGGCCTGCGGCCATTGCGAGCAAGGCGAGCAGTAAGCCAGTGCCGAATTGTCCGCGATGCAATTGAGACATGCCGTATCGGTGAGTTGGCGCAGCGGTGACGGAAGAACGCGAACCTTCAAAGTCCGCGTACTGCAGGCTGGGAAAGCCTTTGCCGGCCGATGCTAGAATCGCGAATTCTAACACTTCATGCCCGCGGAACGCGCTCTCCGACAAAGCTTTTGCGCCTTTTCGCCGCATCTCGCCCATCCTCGACATGGAACGCCAGAAACAAATCACGACATGGCTGGCCGCATTGTGGCCGGAGCACAGTTTCACGCTGACGGCAGCCTCGGCTGACGCCAGTTTTCGTCGGTATTTCCGCGCGACGCTGGATGACGGCGTGACGCGGATCATCATGGACGCGCCGCCGGCGAACGAGGACTGCCGCCCCTGGCTGCACGTGCAGCAGTTGTTCAAGGCCGCCGGCGCTCATGTTCCCGAGGTCCTGGCGCAGGACCTCGAGCGGGGCTTTCTGTTGCTTTCCGATCTGGGCAATACGACCTACCTGCAGGTGCTGGATGCCGACAATGCCGCGCCGCTTTATGCTGATGCCATCGCTGCGCTGGTGAAGATGCAACTGGCAAGCCGCCCCGGCGCGCTGCCGGAATACGACCGGGTTCTCCTGCGTCGCGAACTTGACCTGTTCCCGGAGTGGTTTCTCGGCCGGCATCACCAGCTGGCACTGACTGACGCCGAGCGGCAGTCGTTGGATGTCGTGTTCGAGCGCATCCTCGCTGTGAACCTGGCCGAACCGAAAGTCTTCGTGCACCGTGACTACCATTCGCGCAACCTGATGCGGATCGATGCCGGCGGCAGCAATCCGGGCATCATCGATTTTCAGGATGCCGTCTACGGGCCGATCAGCTACGACATGGCGTCGCTGCTGAAGGACGCCTACATCGAGTGGGATGAGGATCTCGCGCTCGACTGGCTGGTGCGCTACTGGGAAATGGCGCGCAAGGCCGGCTTGCCGGTAGCCGCCGACTTCGGCGATTTCTTCCGCGACTACGAATGGATGGGCGTGCAGCGCCATGTCAAGGTGCTGGGCATTTTCGCCCGGCTCTGTCACCGTGACGGCAAGGACGGCTATCTCAAGGATCTGCCGCTGGTCGCGCGCTACCTGCGCAAGGCCTGCGAGCGCTACGGCGAACTCTCGCCGCTGCGCAAGCTGCTCGACAAGGTCGAGGACAAAGTGACGGTGCTGGGTTACACGATGAATGCCGGAGATGTCGGGAAGCGGCGTGGCCAGTAGCCCCATGAAGGCAATGATTCTCGCTGCGGGGCGCGGCGAGCGCATGCGGCCTTTGACCGACCAGATACCGAAGCCCTTGCTGCCTGTCGGCGGCAAGCCGCTGATCGTCTGGCATCTGGAGCGGCTGGCGCGGGCCGGACTGCGCGAGGTGGTCATCAACCATGCGCATCTCGGCGCGCAGATCGAAGCCGCGCTCGGCGACGGCGCGCGTTGGGGCCTGACGATTCGTTATTCACCTGAACCCGAAGGCGCGCTCGAATCGGCCGGCGGCATCGCCAACGCGCTGCCGCTGCTGGGGACCGGCGAGCCCTTCCTGGTGGTCAATGGCGATATTTTTTGCGACTGGGATGTATTGCGCGCGGTGAAGATACTGGCGGCGAACGATCTGGCGCATTTGATACTCGTGCCGAATCCGCCGCACCATGCCCAAGGCGACTTTTCGTTGACAGAAGGAAGAGCCGGCGCCGATATCAAAGTGGCGGCGGGGCGTGGCGTGCAGGTCTGCACCTTCTCCGGCATCGGAATTTATCGCCCGCAATTGTTCGCGGAAATTCAACGCGGTCAACCGGCAAAGCTGGCGCCGCTCCTGCGTGTCGCGATGGACGCTGGGCGCGTCTCCGGAGAATTGCATGTCGGCCGCTGGGTCGATGTCGGCACGCCGCAACGGCTGGCCGAACTGGATGCCGAACTGCGGTCGCTATAATCAACCGATGGAACTGTCGTTTGCCCAAACCGGGAACTCTTTGGCGGCGTGCCGCCAGCGCCGACTTTTATTGATCGAACGCATGCAGCGGAGCGGCGGCGGCGTTGCTCTTGTCCCCACTTCGGCCGAGCAGGCGCGCAATCGCGATACGCACTATCCCTACCGGGCTGACAGCTACTTCCAGTACCTGACGGGTTTCACCGAGCCCGAGGCCGTGCTGGTGATTGTCGTCGGGGCCGCGGATGCCTCGCCGCAATCGATTCTGTTTTGTCGCGAAAAGAATCTGGAGCGGGAAATCTGGGACGGCTTTCGCCATGGTCCGGACGGTGCCCGCGAGATGTTCGGTTTCGATGTCGCCCATGCCGTCGGCGATCTGGAGGGCAGGCTGCCCGAATTGCTGGCCGACCAGCCGGCGCTATGGTTTTCGATTGGACATGATGCCGGCTGGGACCAGAAGATTTCCGCTGCGTTGAACAAGGTGCGTGCCGAGAGTCGGACCGGCAAGCATGCACCCGCCGTGATCCGCGACGTGCGCGCCGAACTCGATGCCATGCGCCTGGTGAAGGATGCTACCGAGCTCGCCACGATGCGTCGCGTCGCGGACATTTCGACCACTGCCCACATTCGCGCCATGCGCTTCGTTGCGCCAGGCCGTTTCGAGTACGAAGTCGAGGCCGAACTGCTGCACGAGTTTCGGCGACAGGGTTGTGAATATCCCGCCTATACCTCGATTGTCGCCGGCGGGGCGAATGCCTGCGTGCTGCATTACGTTGGCAACGATCAGGTCCTGCGCGACGGCGACCTGCTGTTGATCGATGCCGGCGGCGAACTCGGCGGCTATGCCTCCGACATCACGCGCTGCTTTCCGGTGAATGGCCGCTTTAGCGGGCCGCAGGCCGATGTCTACGACATGGTGCTCGACGCGCAGGCCGCGGCAATCGCCGCGGTGCGTCCCGGCGCCACCTTCGCCGATCCGCACGAGGCGGCGCTGAAAGTCCTGGCCCAGGGCATGATCGACTTGAAGCTGTTGTCCGGTTCGCTGGATGGGGTGATCGAATCGGAAAGCTACAAGCGTTTCTTCATGCACCGTACCAGCCATTGGCTGGGCAAGGATGTTCATGACGCCGGCGAATACAAGGCGGGCGAGCACTGGGCGCCGCTGGTGCCCGGCATGGTGTTGACCATCGAGCCCGGCTGCTACATCCGGCCGGCGGACGATGTGCCCAAAGCCTTCTGGAATATCGGTGTGCGCATCGAAGACGACGCGGTGGTGACGGCCGGCGGCTGCGAGATCATTACCGTCGCTGCGCCGAAGAAGATCGCCGACATCGAAGCGCTGATGCGGGATGGCCGTGGCGGCTGAAAGCGGGCGCCGTCAGGTCGCCATTGTTGGGGGTGGGCCGGCTGGGATGGCACTGGCTCTGGCGCTAAAACTCCACGGCGTCGCCGCCGAAATCTTCGAAGCGCGAGAACGCGCTGCTGTCCGCCGCGATCCCCGAGTGCTGGCACTGTCCGATGGCGCGCGGCAGATTCTCGACTGGCTCGGTGTGTGGTCCGGGCTTTCCGCGACGCCGATCGAAGCCATCCACATCTCGCAGCGCGGCGGCTTTGGCCGCACCTTGTTGCGAGCGACCGAACTCGACCTGAAGACACTCGGCTGGGTGCTGTCGGCCAGCGATCTGATCGCCGCGCTCGACGCTGCCGTGAGTGCTGCCAGCATCGCCTATCGCGACAACACGAAAGTCGGCGCGGCTCCGCCTTGCGTACCTGGAACGCCGCTTCGCGGGCAGGTAACGGCGATGTTTCCGCTTACCGCTTATGCCGAAGGCGCTGTCGAGGCAGGCGCCGGCGAGATGCGCGACTACGGGCAGCACGCCGTGCTGTGCAGCGTGAATGTGGCAGCACCGCATCACAATGTTGCGTGGGAACGTTTTACCACGGAGGGGCCCGTGGCCTTGCTGCCGCTCGGTGACCAGTACGCCGTGGTGCTGACGTGCGCGGATGAAACCGTCGACGAGATCAAGTCGCTCGACGAAGCGGCATTCCTCGCGCTGTTGCAGCAGCGCTTCGGCACGCGCCATCGTTTCACCGCGGCGAGTCCGCGTACGGCCTATCCGCTCGGACTGCGCTATCGCCCGAATCCGGTGGGCGAACGTCAGGTCTGGCTCGGCAATGCGGCGCAAACCCTGCACCCGGTCGCCGGGCAGGGTTTCAATCTGGCCTTGCGCGATATCTGGGAACTGGCGCAGGCGTTGGGGGCCGCGTCGGATCCGGGCGCGCCGGAGGTGCTGGCCGCCTATGCGCGAGGCCGCCAGGCCGACCGGCGCGGCGCAATCGCTTTCACGGATTTGCTGATTGACGGCTTTGCTTCGGGCTTCGCACCCTTGAAGCATGCGCGCGGCGCCGGCTTGCTGGCTCTGGACCTGTTGCCGCCGCTGCGAGCCTTTGTGGCGAAGCGGATGATTTATGGCGCCCGTGCCTGGCCCTGAGAGCTTGTGAATAAATCTACTGCGCGTGCCGGATCGGGGCTTGGGCGGTGCTCTTCCACGGCCGGCTTTGCACAGCCGGCCGGCTGCGGCGGCGCAAAGCATGCTTTGCGAAACCCCGCCACGCCCTCATGTACAGAATCGTACATTCCGGTAGCTGCGCTCCGGCCGCACCCCGCTGCGGCCCGCTTGCTATGATTTCTTCACAAGCTCCTATTTTTCAAGTCGCAATAAACAGCCTCGATTACCGCCGCCGCGCTTTGCGCTAAAATCGCGCCCTCCCCAATCGCATCTTCTTTCCGACATGGACTTTCTCGGCTTTCAGTTGCGCAACAACCTGTTTGTCGCGCCCATGGCCGGGGTCACGGATCGTCCTTTCCGCCAGCTGTGCAAAAAGCTCGGCGCCGGGCTTGCGGTATCGGAAATGGTCACCTCCAACTCGCTGCTGTATGGAAGCGCGAAGACGCGTCGCCGCGCGGACCACGAAGGCGAGGTCGATCCGATTTCGGTGCAGATCGCCGGCGCCGATCCGGCGATGATGGCGCAGGCGGCACGGTACAACGCCGACAACGGCGCGCAGATCATCGACATCAACATGGGTTGCCCGGCCAAGAAGATCTGCAACGTCATGGCCGGCTCGGCCCTGATGCAGAACGAAGCACTGGTGGCGAAAATTCTTGAAGCGGTGGTGGCCGCCGTGCCGGACACGCCGGTGACGCTCAAGTTTCGCACCGGCTGGAACAGCCAGAACCGCAATGCCCCGCGCATCGCCCGCATCGCCGAGGACTCCGGCATCCGCGCGATCGCCATTCATGGCCGCACGCGTGCCGATCAATACATGGGGTGTGCCGAATACGACACGATTGCCCTGGTCAAGTCGCAGGTGAAAATTCCGGTGATCGCCAACGGCGACATCAACACGCCGCAGAAGGCCCGCTTCGTTCTCGACTACACCGGCGCCGACGGCGTCATGATCGGCCGTGCAGCGCAGGGACGGCCCTGGCTGTTCCGCGAGATCGAACATTTTCTGGCGACCGGCGAAGAACTGCCGTCGCCGCGGGTGGAAGAGATCCACGCCATTCTGCGCGGACATCTGGCCGATCTGTATGCGTTCTATGGCGAACTGACCGGCGTGCGCATCGCGCGCAAGCACATCAGCTGGTACACCAAAGGGTTGATTGGCGCCGCGCATTTCCGGCACGCCATGAACCAGTTGCAGAGCGTGCATGAACAGCTCGCCGCCACCGACGAATTCTTCCTTGGCTACGCCGCAGCGAATGAGCGCTTGCGCTATGAAGATCGTCTTGACGAGCGGGTTTTGGAAGCGAGGGCCGCATGAGCAGCGAAATCAACGACTGCGTCCGGCGCAGTCTCAACCGGTACTTCCGCGATCTCGACGGCCAGGCGCCGCATGCCGTCTATGGCATGGTGTTGAAATGCGTGGAACGGCCGATGCTGGAAGTGGTGATGAAACAGGCGGACGGCAATCA
>JBIJDI010000353.1:0-3224 GCA_044344235.1 Sulfuritalea sp.
GTCATAGTTCTTGACAGACCCGGTGTCGGCTTCGGGCGGGGCTTCATCGGCCTCGCCGGTGACGCCCTTGAGCAGGGCATCTACTTCTTCCTGGGAGAGAAAATCCTGGCTCATTTCACGCGCTATTGAATGATGAACGAGGTGAACAACACGGCCTGGACCGGCGCATCGGGAGCGGCCGCGTCTGCGGGTTCCTTGGCTTCGACCTTGTCCTTGCCTCCTTTTCGGGCGACCGGAGGTTCCAGCGTGTTATTGACGGTTTCGCGAATCTCGTTTGACAGCCGCTGTACACCTTGGGCGGTCACCAATTCGGACGCTTTCTTGGCCAGAAGAATCAGCATGATGCGGTGTTTGAGTTCCGGGTCATAGGGCTTAAGCATTTCCAGTGCAGCCGGATCCAGTACCCGCAGTTGGACCTCTGCCTGCAGGTAGGCCTCCTGCTGTTCGGTCTGCAGCTTGACGGTAAATGCCTTGTCGAACTTGTAGAAGGAGGGAGCGGCGTGCTCGGCCTTCTTGTCCTTTTTCTTTGCCTTGGCTTCCTTTGCGGGCTCTTCTCCGTCCACAACCTCTTCCACCGGTTTTTTCTTCATCAGAAAATAACCCGCACCGCCTCCGCCCAGCACCAGAACAAGAACGCCGATGGCAATAAAAATGATCAGCTTGCCCTTCTTCTTGGGAGGAGGGGCTTCACCTTCAGTTTCCGTTTTCTTTGCATCCGCCATCAGTTCTCTCCGTGTTTAGAAAGCAGCCGACACAAGACAGGGTTTTACCGGCGCTTCGACCGCGTTGATTCCGGTCACCTGCCTTCTGCCTGCTGTCCTCTGTCCTCCACTCAAGCAAATACATCTATCATGCTACGCCCGGCGCCGCTTCTTGTAACTGTTTCGCCTCCCGGCAACGGGATGGCTGAAGCATAGCGCACGCTTTCATTCATTCCAAAACCCGGTTCATTTTTTGCAGACGACTGATGGGGCGACTCGGAGCCCACTTGGGCTTGACCCAGGCTGACGCCGGCATCGGCCAGTACTTCGCGCAACCGATGCAGTGAACTTTCCAGCGCTTCACGGACTGCCGGGTTGGACGACGTAAATATGGCCGTGGCCTGATCACCGTTCATCGTCAGCGAGACCTCGATGCGACCGAGCTGGGGCGGGTTCAGCACCAGATCGGCCTGCTGACGGTTGTTGCCAACCATCCAGGTCAGTTTCTGGCCCATTTCTTCATGCCAGCCAGTTTGCCCCAGAGGTGTGTCGATACGCAGGTTCGGAGTCGACGAGGATCCGCTGGCTGTGCCGGTCGCGCCGGGCGCCATGGCCATGGCGCGCTCCATGAGGGTATGGAAATCGCCGGCAGGGAGTTCGGGTGCAATGCTCTCGCCACTCTTGTGGCCTGCATCGGCATTAATTGCCGCATCAAGCGCGATCTTGCCGGAAACCTGGCTTGTTCCGCCGGATTTTGCGGGGCCGGCAGCGGTGAAGGTCTCGTTCCTTGCGTCACCATCCTGTTTGCGTGGGGCTGTGTCCCTGGCCGTGCCGGGCGCGCCTGGCAGTGTGGCGGCCGGTGCGGTGGGCAGTGCGGCAGCCGGTGCGGTGGTAAGCGCCGCCACCACAGGTGTGGCCGGCAGTGCCGCAGTGGTTGCAGCGGCCAGAGCGGCCTCGGGTGCCGCCGGTGCGACGGGTAGGGCTGCGGCGGGTGCGGCGGCGAGGACTGAAAGAATTTGAGTCGGCGGGAGTGAAGCAGTTGCTTCGAGTCCAGACAACAACGGTTGATCGGGGAGGGCTTTCGTGGCATCTAGCGGGGCCGCTGCTACGCCCGCTGGTCCGGCCAGATTGGCCGCCAGAAGAGGGAAAAGTACTGTTAGATCAAGGCTGTTTGGCTTATCCTCGGCATCAGTCTGGGCCTCGGCTATGGAGGGATTGGCGTTGTTGGCGGTATCCGTGCCTGACGTTTTCTTGTCCGTCCGGGACTTGAGCACGGCGGCGAACGGCGACCCCGTCCCTCCTTCCCGGTCCGCCTTGCCAGTCTCGCCTGCGCGACTGGCTGCATCGCTCTGCCCGAGCGCATTGGCATTGCCGGTTCCACTCGGTGGAGGCGTTGGCGTAGCGTTGATCATCAATTCGGACATGGGTGCTCCCTCGCGGCTTGGGGTTTCATCAGTCCGTTAAATGCAAGGGATGTGCCACCTCAGTCTTTCCCCTTCTCTTCATGCCGCCGAGCGCCATGTTCGTCGCTGGCTTTCTGTTCCTGGCGCTGATCCTGGTAGGCGATTCGGGACTGGTGGCGATCCGACAAGGTATCGAAGGCCTTGACCCGGCCTTTCTTGGCCACCCATTCCTGTTGGCCTGCGACCGTCTGCTGTCTTGTATGAGACATGGCCGAGTCGGCCTGGCCAATGGCTTCATCCAGCTTGGCGAGGAAGCCGGCGTAGTTCTGCCATTCGCCCGGGCTCAGCCCGTCTTGTGCGGCGACGACAAAACGCGTCCGGTACTCCTCACGGTATTGCACCAGCAGGCCATGGCGCCGCGAAGCTTCCTTCTCGCCAGCGATCAATTCACCCAGCTTTCGCCCCGCTTCATCGAGGTGCAACTGCGAAAGATCGAGCAAGGACTGGAGAGGGAAAGTGCGGGGCATGGCCGGGATAGTCCGTGGGCAACATCGGAATTTATGATCTTACGCTCCGCCAAACAACTCGGCCAGACGCTGCTGCGATGAGTTCCAGTCCGCCCGTTCGGTGATCTGTTGCTCAAGAAAGGTCTCCAGTCTGGGATTCATCATGATGGCCCGGTCGAGCAACGGATCGGAACCGGCGGCATAGGCGCCGACCGCAATAAGGTCGCGCGCCCGCTGGTAGCGTGAATAAAGCTGTTTGAACTGGCGAACCTGCTCCAGATGGTCTGCCGCGATCAGATTGGTCATCACCCGGGAGATGGATTGCTCGATGTCAATCGCCGGGTAGTGTCCGGCATCGGCGAGAAACCGGTTGAGCACTATGTGGCCGTCGAGAATGGCGCGCGCGGCATCGGCAATCGGATCCTGCGGGTCGTCTCCCTCCGTCAGCACCGTGTAGAAGGCCGTAATCGAGCCGCCGCCGGCCGGGCCGTTGCCCGCGCGTTCGACCAGTTGCGGCAATCGGGCGAAAACAGAGGGCGGATAGCCCCGTGTCACCGGAGGTTCGCCAATCGCCAGCGCTATTTCGCGTTGCGCCATGGCGTAGCGAGTCAGGG
>JBIJDI010000354.1:0-3223 GCA_044344235.1 Sulfuritalea sp.
GCCTGAAATCCTGCACCGGTACCGGTTTGCCGCGCAGGTAGCCTTGCATCTCGTCGCATCCTTCGTGACGGAGAAACTCGCGCTGCTCTTCCGTTTCCACGCCTTCGGCGATCACCTTCAACTGCAGGCTGTGGCCGAGCGCTATTACGGCGCGGACAATGGCACCGTCTTCCGCGTCGCCCGGCAGTCCGCGCACGAAACTCTGGTCTACTTTCAGCTTGTTGAGCGGCAGACGTTTCAGATAGGCCAGCGATGAATAGCCGGTGCCGAAATCGTCGATTGCCAGGCTGATGCCCATCGCCCGCAGGTCGTGCAGCACCTTGATGCTGTTCTCGGCCTGGCTCATGATCGCCCCCTCGGTGATCTCCAGTTCCAGCAGTTCCGGCGGCAGGCCGGTGGCCGCGAGCGCGCTGCGCACCGTGTCCTGGATCTGTCCGCGACGGAACTCGACCCCGGAGACGTTGATCGAGAGCACGCCGGGCGTGAGTCCGCCCGCGACCCATTCGACCCAGTGTCGGCAGGCGGCGTGCTGTACCCATTCGCCGAGAGCGACGATCAGCCCCGACTCTTCCGCCAGCGGAATGAATTTCGCCGGCGCCACCAATCCCTGCTGCGGATGCTGCCAGCGCACCAGGGCTTCGGCACCGAGCAGATCGCCGGTCTTCAGCGAGAACTGCGGCTGCAGGTAAACAATCAGTTCATCGCGTTCGATGGCGCGCCGCAGATCGGTCTCCATCTTGAAGCGATCGAGCGAGAACTGCGTCAGGTCGTCGCTGAAGAACTCGTAGGTATTGCGGCCGCGCTCCTTGGCCCGATACATGGCGGCGTCGGCATTCTTCAACAGTGTTGCCGAATCCTGGCCATCCTGCGGGAACAGGCTGATGCCGATGCTGGCGCCGACGAAGAACTCCTGTTCCATGGTCACCGGATTGAGGCGCAGATCATCGAGGATCTTGTCGGCGATGCGCGAAGCAACACCCGGGTCGTGAATGCCTTCCATGACGATCAGAAACTCGTCGCCCCCCAGGCGCGCGACGGTATCCGATTCGCGCGTCAGCGCACAGAAACGCCGGGCCACGTCGCACAGCACGCGGTCGCCGACATGATGGCCCAGGCTGTCGTTGATGTTCTTGAAGCGGTCGAGATCGACGAACAGCAGGGCCACCTGCACTTGCTCGCGCTGGGCGCGAAGCAAGGCTCCTTGCAGGCGATCTTCAAGCAGCAGGCGGTTGGGCAAGCCGGTCAGGTGATCGTGGTGTGCCTGATGGTCGAGCAGTTCGTTGGCCCGCTTGATCTCGGTGATATCCGAGAAAATGCCGACATAGTGCATGACGTTGCCGGCCGCGTCCTTCACCGCGCTGATGGTCAGCGACTCCGGAAAAAGGCTGCCGTCCTTGCGCTTGTTCCAGAGTTCCCCCTTCCAGCGGCCGCTGTGGGTGATGGCATCCCACATCTCGCGATAGAAGCCCTTGTTCTGGCGATCCGATTGCAGGAATCGCGGATTGCGACCGAGCACCTCGCCCTCGCCGTAGCCGGTGATTTCCGTGAAGGCGCGATTGACCGCAATGATCGAACCGTCCGGCGAGGTGATGGTGATGCCCTCGGCGCTGCTGTCGAACACCGTCGCCGCCTGCTGCATGCGCGCTTCCATGTGCTTGCGCTCGGTGATGTCGAACATGACGCCAATGAGCCCGCCCACGCTGCCGTCGGCATTGGCATAGGTGGCCTTGTGAAACACCATGTCGCGCCGTTCGCCGCTGGCACGCTGGACCTGTGCCTCATACACCTGCGTGCCGGGATGCCTGTTGAACAACTCCTCGTCCGCCGCCCGGTACCGATCCGCAAGTTCCGCGGGCTCGATGTCGTATACGGTTGCGCCGAGCAGCTTCTCGCGCGGCTGGCCGATTAGATTCACAAAGTACTGGTTGAATCCGAGGTAGCGTCCCTCGCGGTCCTTGTAGAACACCGGGCCGGGAATTGCCTCGATCATCTGTTTCATGAAGTGCAGCTGATGCACCAGTTCGGCCGTGCGCTCCTCGACCCGCTGCTCCATCTCGTCGTGGCTCCGACGCAAGGCGTCCTCCGCCTGACGCCGGCGCGTGACGTCCTGCATGGTCCAGATCCAGACTTGCCCGTCCCCTTCCGCTATCGGCTGGCCGTTGACCAGAGCCCAGACCGGCGTCCCGTCCTGTTTCCGATAGAGAATCTCGCCGCTGAAGCCATTTTCTTCCCTGACAACCGCGTGCATGCGCTGTCCGGTTGCATCCCAATCCTCGTCATTGGCAAACAGGACACGCGACGTCTTTCCCGCCAGACCGCCCACGGGGAAGCCGAACATTTCTTCCAGATTCCGGTTGCAGCGGAGGAACACCCGGCCGCGCATGTAGGCAATGCCGATCATCGCGTTGTCGAAGATCAGCGCGTATTCGCGGGCATTCCTGGCCAGCGCCTCCTCGGCGGCGCGCCGCGCGGTGATGTCGTCGTAGGTCCAGATCCAGGTCTGGCCATCACCCGCCGCTTCAATCAGGCGACCGACAACGCGCACCAGAATGCGCACGCCGTCACGCCGGCAATAAAGAATTTCTCCATCGAAGGTGTCGCGATCAGCGCCCTCGGCATATACCCTGCGGCCGGCCTCTTCCCATTCCTCATCCGCGGCGAAAAGGATTCGCGTCGACTGCCCGGCCAGGCCGCCAGCGGGATAGCCGAACATTTCCTCGAGTCGACGATTGCAGCGCTGGATGACCCGGTTGCGCTGATAGGAAATACCGATCAGCGCATTGTCGAAAATCAGTTGCTGCTCGAGATTGCTCTGTCGCAGCGCATCTTCCGTGGCGCGGCGGGCAGTGATGTCCTCATACAACCAGACCGTGCCCGCGGCCGGATCCGCGGGATCGATTTGACTGCCGATGACGTGGCAGGCAATGGGTGACCCGTCACCCCTGACGTAGTGAACATCGTCATCAAGGATGCCATCGCGCCGGAGAATCGAATAAACATGCGCGCCATTCTCGATCCAGGCCTGCTCGTCGGGAAACAGTACGCGGGTCGATTGCCCGATCAGCGCACCATGATCATGCCCGAACATCACTTCGAAACGCGGATTGCAGCGCAGGATGACCCCGTCGCGAACAAACAGGATGCCCGTATGGGCGCGCTCGAAGATCAGCGTCTGCTCACGCAGCAGAGCCTTCAGCTCGCCCTCCGCCTGTCGCGTCGCCGT
>JBIJDI010000355.1:0-3221 GCA_044344235.1 Sulfuritalea sp.
GGTAATCGGGGCGCGGGGACGCTGCTCAATCAACTGCTTCATGGTCTTCATGGTGACTCCTCCTGTGGTTGTCAGGCCTGCCGTCTCAGGCCGATACTACGCGATTCTTGCCCGCCCGTTTGGCCAGGTACATGGCTTCGTCGGCCCGTTTCAGGGTATCGGAGGGCGTCTCCTCGCCTTGCAGTTCAGCGACGCCGCAACTGAAGGTGATCAGCACCTTGTCGTTGTTGCTCAGGAAGAACCGGCGCGTTAGCTCGCGCTGCACGCGAACCATTGCACTGACCGCGTCGTCGATGGGTGTGTTGGGCAGCAGCACGACGAATTCTTCTCCGCCATAGCGGGCCAGCGTGTCCTGGGGACGAATGGTTTCGCGTGCCACCTGCGACAGATGCACCAGCGCCGCATCACCCACCGCGTGTCCGAGGCTGTCGTTGAGCTTCTTGAAGTTGTCGATGTCGAGCATCGCCAGGCTGAGTGATCCACCCTGACGACGGAGACGGGCGACTTCGCTTTCCAGTGCTTCATCCATGCCCTTGCGATTGAGTGCGCCGGTCAAGGCGTCATGCCGCACCAGATCGCTGGCGTGCGCCAACTCGTTCTGGAGACGGGTCACTTCACCTTCGGCTTCATGCACCCGGGTACGCATGATGCTCAGCTCGTCGCGCGAACGTGCTGCGTTGATCTGGACGGTTCGGGTTTCACGCATCACTTCGTCGAGCACATCAGACAACTCGGTGATGTCATTGGCCTTGCCGATCCGTTCCGCGCATTTCTCGATTTTGTCGTGATAGCCGCTGGTCGTTTCCGAAAAGTCGCCAAGACGGTCGACAAAGGTGGCGAGCATCAGCTTGAGTCTGTCCTTGGCTTCGTTCAGGCTCTTCTTGAGCGAACTCTGCTTGATGATGACGTCCTTCATGCGGCGCTCGACGTCATCCAGCTGGCGCAGATTGAGCGGCTGGTTGACGAGGTCGCGCACAACACTGATCTGGCCTGCCAGCCATTGATCATCAACCACCAGTTCACTGATGTTGTCGATGATCAGATGCACCAGATGCAGCAGGGCGGTTTTCAGTTCCGCCTGGTCTTCGGCAACATACTGGGCTCGATAGCTGAGTTTCTTCAGGCGATCGGCGAGGCCGCCGAGTTCCGTTTCGTCACGAGCGGCCTTGACCGCCGCGGCAATCTCTGCCGACTCGCGAGCCAGATCCGGGCTTTCGGCCAGGATGATGGACAAGGTGTTGTTGAGCAGTTGAGCAATAAGTTCCTGAAGCTCGCCAATGCCGCCGCGCGATGCCGGCTGATCGCGTCCGGCAGCTGCCGCCGCTGGCCTGCCTCCCGGCGCGGCCGATGGTGCGGGGGCCGCGGCTGACGCCTCGGGCACCACGCCAGACGCCAATTCACTGCTGTCGCCGACAGGCGTGTGAGACCATGAACGAACCGCCGACTGCAGCCGCGAAAACAGCAATTCGGGCGAATTGGAGACGGACAGAACGTGCTCGACGGTTTCCTTCTTCTTGGCCGCTGTCAGCCCGGCGTGATGGGTGTCGAACTGCTGCACGAGTTCCCGGATCAGCGACGACCAGGCGAGCGGTTCCGCGCCCGGCTTTGCCAGCAGATCATTCAGTGCTGCGCCCACGCCATCCCAGTTGGCTCCGGCAATGGCGCTCTCCAACTGCCGGGCAAAACGGATCTGCTCCGCGGAATCGCGCGGCAGCGCGGCGTGCAAGGTCTTGAGCGAACGCTCCGGAAACGTTTCAGCAATTTTCGAACCGGTGATTTCGTGATAGATCGAGCGATAATTGTCCGGTGTCGGCGGCGTCTTGTTCATCGCCAGGCGACGTAGCGTCTCGCGGGCAATCTCGAATGGCTGGGTGGGTTTGGTCATGTCGGGTTACTCCACCAATCCGTGCTCGAGGCCGTAACGGATCAGCTCAGCAGTGCTTTTCAGACCCATCTTTTCCAGCAGACGGGCACGGTAGGTGCTGACTGTCGCAACACCCAGGTTCAACTTTTCGGCGATTTGCGTCAGCGTGTTGCCGGTGGAGATAAGCACCAGCACCTGATATTCGCGATCGGTGATCCTTTCATGCGGTGACTTCTCTGTGTTTTCCGAAATCGCCTCGGCCAGTTGCTGGGCCACGGCCGGGCTCAGGTACTTCTTGCCTGAGGCCACTTGCCGAATGGCGGTGACCAGTTGTTCGGGCGCGCTCTGTTTGGTGAGATAACCCGAGGCGCCCGCCTTCAGGGCGCGTACTGCGTATTGCTCCTCGGGATGCATGCTGAGAATCAGCACCGGCAGACGCGGAAATTCCTTCTTCAGCTGCTTCAGGGTATCGATCCCGTTTCGATTGGGCATCGACACGTCGAGCAGGAACACATCCCAAGTCTGCTGCCGTGCGAGTTGCAGGGCTTCGGCGCCATCGTCGGCCTCGCCGGTTACAAGCAGATCCTCGGTTTCCGAAAGAATCTGTTTGAGGCCCTGCCGCACAATGGCATGGTCATCAGCAATAAGGACGTGGATCTTGTCGGCCATGGCTTAAAACAAGTTACGCTGCAATTCTTCTTCGCTCGGTGGCTCCACACCTGCCCGCTCAGGAACCCGCAGGATGATGTGAGTACCGGCATGCTCTGCCGGGCCGATGGAAAATTCTCCGGCAAGGCTCAATACCCGCTCGCGGATACCGCGCAGGCCAAAGGACTTCGGCTTCTGCATGTCCGCTTCGGAAATGCCGCGACCATTGTCCCTGATCTCCAGCACGATGTTACCGCGTTCGCGCCGCAAACGCATCACAACAAGCGATGCATGCGCATGTTTGGCAACGTTGGTCAGCGCCTCCTGGGCGATACGGAATAGCGCCAGCGAAGTATCGGGTTCCGGCTCGAGGGTATCTTCGTCGCACTGCACGCGGCACGGAATGCTGAAACGCTGAGTGAAGTCCTCCGCCTGACATTCAATGGCGGCGGACAGGCCGAATTCCTTGAGGATGCCGGGGCGCAATTCGCGGGCGACGCGACTGGCCGTGCTCATTGCCTGGTCGAGCAAGGTTTCAATCGAGTGAGCCTTCTCGCGCAGGCGATCGGAACCCTCCGGCAACTTGCTGGCCAGATGGGCTGCCTCGATTTTCATGAACACCAGGATGGAACCGAGTTCGTCGTGGATGTCGCGCGAGATCCGTTCCCGCTCTTCCTCCTTGACGGCCTCGAGGTGAGTGGAAAGCTCG
>JBIJDI010000356.1:0-3219 GCA_044344235.1 Sulfuritalea sp.
GGCCATCGGCGCGCGCCACATGGACGAAGCGCCGGAGCAGCGGCTGCACCGCTTCGGCAAGCTGGGCACCATCGATTTGCGGATAGATTACCTGCGCCCCGGCATCAGCACCCACTTCGAACTGCGGGCGGAAGTGCTGCGTCTCGGCTCACGCGTGGCGACCACCCGCATGGAATTTCTCGGCGCCGACGGCAAGTTGCTGTCGACCGGGGCGGCAGCGTATATCGTTTCCTAAAACGGGTTCAGCCGCGCAGGCGGGCGTTCCGAGTGTCAGCGCGGGCCGCGACGGATCGCGCTGAGTTCGAGGGTTTCCTTGTACTTGAATTTGTTCCCCCTGAGCTCCGCACTCTGCTTGAGAAGACGGCGCTGGTCCCTCGAATACCAGATGGCCACCGGGCCGGTAATGCTCCCACCACCGACTCCGGCGTGGATCCAACCTTCGAGGCGAATCGCTTCGAAGGTGCCGGCGGCGACCGTCAGCTTTTCGGTGCCAGCGACCTTGAGACTGAGCTTGCAAAAAGCTCCTGGACTGGTGCATAAACTCCCACCCCCTTCGACCGCCAAGTCCGAAACCTCAAGTCCATCCCAGTGCGGTGCGAACATGAATTCGGACTCATTGGGTGTGCCCAATGCCGCCGCACGCGGCCCGAAAACCCATGTAACGCCAGACTTTCCGTTCCAGACCAGTTCCTCAAGCACGCCTTCAGGCGAAACGGCCTTGACCCGCAACAGCAGTTTCTGCTTCTTGCCGAATAGTTCGTCGCTGGCCAGGTATTCCCACTCGTCGCCGGGAGCGCTCGACAGGGACGCGAGCACATGCTCCGACGGCTTCGAACCGGCACCGGCATTCGTGGTGGGCGAAATCGACGCCAACTGGATCGGCTTTTGCACCTGAGCAAGGGCTGGAGCCGAACTCAATGAGGCTGCCGGTGTCTGTCCGGCCGCTGCAGCCAACCGCGCCGCACGTTCTGCCTCCAATGCGGCGTTCTGCTTGGCCAGCGCCTCCTTCAGCATCCTGTCCATCGACGCCTGCATCTCGGCCCGTTCTTTTGCCGCTTGGTCGCTGGCCTTCTTGAGCGCCTCCGCCATGGCGCGATCGTTGGCCGCCTGCTGCGCCTTGAGCGATTGCTGCAACTCAGCCCGCTCCCGGGCCGCTTGGTCGTTGGCGCGCTTCATGGCTTCCAGCACGGCCTTCTCGACGGCCTCCTGCTGCACCTTTGAGTTATCGGTCGGATCGGCGGCTTTGAAATAGAAATCGCCATCGAGCGAGCCATAACGCCACGGCTCCTGCTGGCCCTTGGTCTCGGCTTTGACGCCCTGCTGCACCTTGCGCAGAAGCTGCTCGATTTCCACGCCACTGGGATTGTCCAGCGCCGCCAGTAAGGCGTTGGTATAGGGGCTGTGGTTGCTGTCACCATCGGCTGCAGTGTTGCCGTGCTTGGTGGCGAAGGAAATCAGCGTGCCCGTGGCTTCCACCGGTGCCGCCATGCCACGCGAACCGCCGCGACTGAAACTGCGCGACAGCGGGTTGTCGCGACAGGCGTCGAAGAAGACCAGTTTGACCCGCGCATCGCCCATGTCGTCGATGACGTCGTCCATCTTGACCATGTCGCGCTTGAGATCCTTTTCGCTTCTCGGGTTGGCGTCGATCGGAACGAGGTAGTTGCTGCCATTCACCTGAATGCCGTGGCCGGCATAGAACAATGCCGCAACGGTAGCCTTTTCGGCCTTGCCGCTGAAACGCCGAAGAATCCCGTCAATGTCGGCCTTGGTGGCGTCAAGCTTGAGTTCGACGTCGAAGCCGAGTTTCTTCAGGGAAACGGCCATCGCGGTCGCATCGTTCTTCGGGTTGGCCAGCGCACCCGACGGGTAGTTGCTGTTGCCGATGACGATGGCAACACGGCCGCCCTTTTCCTGTGCGGCCGCCACGGTGAGGGTGCGCGAGGGCTCGGCACCGCCTCCCAGGCCCGAAAAAATGCCCTGGATGCCGACAAGAACGAGAAAGGAAAACCACCTGAAACGTTGCATCTGGATCGCCGGCCAGAGTTTTTACAAGCTGCGGATAATACCCTTTAACGCACCAAGGAGATACTCCGCAGCCCGAACAGTTGCTATACCTTGAACACCGCGACCGCCTCGCGCAGTTGGTGCGACAGCCCGTCTAGCTCGGTCGCGGTCCGGCTGTTGGTGGCCGCGACGGCGCTATTGTCTTCGGTCATGCGAGCGATGGTTTCCACGCTTTCGGCGATTTGATGCATCGCGGCGTCCTGCGCGTTCAGCGCACTGGAAATGCTCAGCACATTGGTCTCGACCTCGCGCGAGCCCTCGCCGACACGCAGCAATGCCGACTCGGTGCGGCCGACCAATTCCACGCTGGCGTCGGCCTGCTGGTTGGCCTGCTGCATGCCGGTCACCGTGGTGTTGATGCCGGCCTGAATGCCGGCGATCAACTTGGCGATCTCGTCGGTGGCCTTTGCGGTGCGTTCGGCGAGCTTCCTCACCTCGTCGGCGACCACCGCAAAACCGCGCCCCTGTTCGCCGGCGCGTGCGGCTTCGATCGCGGCATTCAGCGCCAGCAGGTTGGTCTGGTCGGCGATCTCCTTGATGACCTGCACGATGCCGCCGATCTTCTGCGAGCTTTCATCCAGTCGCTCGACGCTGCTGCCAGACTCGCGGATCAGGCTGGCGATGGAATTCATGTTGCCGACGGTCTCGCGCATCACGGCGAGCGCCCGCTCATTGTCCTCCCTGGCGCGATTGACGACTTCCGCCGCCGCACGCGCGCTGGCCGCCGTTTCACTGACGTTGACCGAGGCCTGCTCCACCGCGGCGGCAACCGATGAGGCGGCGTCGGACTGAACGGCCGAACTCGCCGTCACCTGCTGGCTTGATGTAGCCAGGGCGTCGGCGGCCTGGGTGATTCGTTCGCTGGAGTTCTTGGTATCGACGATGATGCCGCGAAACTTGTCCATCAGATGGTTGAAGGCCTGTCCGGCGCGCTGCACTTCCACGGTTCCCGCTTCCGGCATGCGGCTGGTGAAGTCGTTTGCGGCAACCGAGGTTTCGGCGGAGCGGACCACCCCGTGCAAGGGCGCGGAAATGCTTTTCGCGACCCACAGCGAGATGCCGACAGTCAGCGCCACGGCCAGGGTCCCCAGCAGAAGGTAGGCAATAAACACGCTGCGACTGGCATTCAGGAAGATCGCCGCGCTCGCATTG
>JBIJDI010000357.1:0-3208 GCA_044344235.1 Sulfuritalea sp.
CGGCTCCGTCACGTTCTGCGGTTCATGTGCGCCAAGCACCCGAACCGGAAGCATGCCGGCGGCAATCAGCAATTCCTCCGCGGTATAGGTGCACATCGTTGCCACGACCTGTCCGCCGGTGCGCTTTTTCCAGTCACGTGCGTAATCGTGGCGATTCTCATACCAGCCCTTGAACTGGTCGAACAAACCATCAGCCATTGGTGCCTCCTTTTTGGCGACCCACCGCACTTCTGTGCTTTGGACGCGGCATTCATTAGATAAGGAACTATTGTTCCTTCAGCGAACCATACTGCACCCTCTGAGCGGAGTATGCGTCAGGAAATCCAGCCCGTCAAGAAGGTTATGCAATATTTTGCAGCACCGCCTAAATACTTTTTCTAATGCTTTTTCAATTACTTATGCTGCTTTAACACAAAAGCATGGGTGATAAAACAAAATAGTTTTTGACATATATCAAATTCATGTACTATAGTGCATCTAACAAAGCACGGCAGCCAAAAGGTGACAGCGCATCATGGTACCGATCCAAAAACCCGGACTACCCATTGCACCGCGCTTCCTCGACGAAGCGGCAGACACGGAATTCCTTCAGGCCCTGGGCATCCGCGTGCGCGAGTCGCGTGCCCGACGCGGCATGTCGCGCAAGGCCCTCGCCCTCACTGCCGATGTTTCGGAGCGCTATCTGGCCCAAGTGGAGAGCGGCGAGACCAATCCATCGATCATGGTGCTGCGCCACGTCGCCCACGCACTTGGGATTTCTCTGATCGAACTCCTGGAACCCCAGCACAGTTCGCCCGAGTACCGGCTGATTTCGCGCTTCCTCGAACAGCTTTCGGCCAACCGGCTCGAAGAGGCCCTGCTGCGCCTGATGCGCGACTTCGGTAATGAAGACGCCTCGCGCCGCAAGCGCATTGCGCTGGTCGGCCTGCGCGGCGCGGGCAAATCCACCCTTGGTCGCGCGCTGGCCAGCGAGTTGTCCCTGCCCTTCGTCGAACTCAATAGCGCCATCGAGGCCGAGGCCGGCATGAGCCTCAACGAGATATTCATGCTTTACGGCCAGCCCGGATTTCGCCGGCTTGAGCGCGGCTGCCTCGAAAGCTTCATTGCCCAGCATGAGAGCGCCGTCATTACCGTCGGCGGCGGCATTGTTTCCGAAGCGGAAACCTTCAATCTGCTGTTGATGAACTGCTACACGGTCTGGGTCAAGGCTACTCCCGAGGAACACATGTCGCGCGTCGTCGCCCAGGGCGACCTCCGCCCCATGGAAGGCAATACCGAGGCCATGGAAGACATGCGCCGCATCCTCGTCGCACGCGAACCACTCTATTCGAAAGCCGATTTCACGCTCGACACCACCGGCCGCCAAGCGGAGGAATGCCTGCTGCAATTGCGCCAGGCCGTAACAACAAGCTGAAGCAACACCCCACCCTATAACGGAGAAGCGAATGACTTATCCAGAAGCCCCCCGGCAGACCATCACCTATGACACGCATCCCGACCGCTATAAGCACTGGCGCCTGAGTTGCGAAGGCGCCGTCGCCACGCTGCACCTCGACATCAATGAAGACGGCGGCATCAAGCCCGGCTACAAGCTGAAGCTGAATTCCTACGACCTAGGCGTCGACATCGAGCTCTACGACGCCCTGCAGCGCATCCGCTTCGAGCATCCGGAGGTGCGCAGCGTCGTGGTGACCAGTGGCCGCGATCGCATTTTCTGTTCCGGCGCCAACATTTTCATGCTGGGCCTTTCCACACACGCCTGGAAAGTGAATTTCTGCAAATTCACCAACGAAACGCGCAACGGCATCGAAGATTCGAGCCGCCACTCCGGCCTCAAGTTCATCGCCGCCTGCAACGGCACGACCGCCGGCGGCGGCTATGAACTGGCACTCGCCTGCGACGAAATCATCCTGGTCGACGACCGTTCCTCCGCCGTCAGCCTGCCCGAAGTGCCCCTGCTTGGCGTGCTGCCGGGAACCGGCGGCCTCACCCGCGTAACCGACAAGCGCCATGTACGGCGCGATCACGCCGACATCTTTTGCACCCTGACCGAAGGCGTGCGCGCCCAGCGTGCGAAGGAATGGCGACTGATCGATGACTACGCCAAACCGCAGCAGTTCGCCGAGAAGGTCAAACAGCGCGCCGAGCAACTGGCCGCGCAGAGTGACCGTCCCGCCGGCGCCAAAAGCGTCGCCCTGCCGGCGCTCACGCGCACCATCGACGAAGCCGGCTATCACTACCAGACCGTCGATGTGTTGATCGACCGCAAGGCGCGTCGCGCGACGCTGACCGTCGCAGCTCCAGCCGCCGCGATAGCGAACGGAATCGACGACATCGTCGCTGCAGGCGCTTCCTGGTGGCCGCTGCTGATGGCGCGCGAACTCGACGATGCGATCCTGATGCTGCGCACCAACGATCTGGAAATCGGCACCTGGGTGCTGAAAACCACGGGAAACGCCGAGTTCGTGCTCGATGCCGATGCCGCGCTGGCGCAACACCAGAACCACTGGTTCGTCCGCGAGGTGATCGGCATGCTGAGGCGCACCCTGGCGCGGCTCGACGTCACTTCACGCACCATGATCGCCCTGGTCGAGCGCGACACCTGCTTCGCCGGCACGCTGGCCGAACTGCTGCTTGCCGCCGACCGCAGCTTCATGCTTTCCCTGCCGGATGACCCGCAGCAGGAGCCGAAGATCGCGCTATCCGCAATGAATTTCGGCAGCTATCCGATGGTCAACGGCCGCTACCGCATCGCCGCGCGCTTCTACGATGAAGCATCGCCGATCGAAGCAGCCCGCGCCGCGATCGGCAAGGGCTTGGGCGCCGAGGCGGCATCCGCGCTGGGCCTGGTCACCGCCACGCCGGATGAACTCGACTGGGACGACGAGATCCGCATCGTCCTTGAAGAGCGTGCCAGCCTCTCGCCCGACGCACTGACGGCAATGGAGGCCAACCTGCGCTTCGGTCCCGGTGAAACCATGGAAACCCGCGTCTTCGGCCGACTGTCGGCCTGGCAGAACTGGATTTTCATCCGCCCCAACGCGGTTGGCGAAGCCGGCGCGCTGAAGGTCTTCGGCAGTGGCAACAAGGCGAAATTCAACTGGGAACGCGTCTGACGTTTCCGGACATAAAAGCACCCCCGACCCCAATCAGGAGAATGCCATGAGCATCGATTACAACCAAAAAATACCCAACAACGTCAACCTTT
>JBIJDI010000358.1:0-3198 GCA_044344235.1 Sulfuritalea sp.
TGAAGATGAAGGCCAACATGCTGCAGCAGGCTTTCTGGTTCGGGCCGGCACAGCGCGAAGAACTCGAGCACCGGCTCAAGGTCGAGGAGATCATCGACTTTCTGGAAATCCAGCACATTCGCAAGACCCCGGTCGGGCGCCTGCCTTACGGCCTGCAAAAGCGTGTCGACCTGGCACGGGCGCTGGCGATGGAGCCGCAGATCCTGTTGCTCGACGAACCGATGGCCGGCATGAACGTCGAGGAAAAACAGGACATGTGCCGCTTCATCCTCGATGTGAATGACCAGTTCGGCACCACGGTGGTCCTGATCGAACACGACATGGGCGTCGTGATGGATATTTCCGACCGCGTCGTGGTGCTTGATTATGGCAAGAAGATTGGCGACGGAACTCCCGACGAAGTGCGGGCCAATCCCGACGTCATTAGCGCCTATCTCGGCGCCAGCCACTGAGGAACCTGAACATGGCATTTTTTCTGGAAACCCTGATCGGCGGCCTCATGAGCGGCATGCTGTATTCGCTGGTGGCCCTAGGCTTCGTGCTGATCTACAAGGCCTCTGGCGTGTTCAATTTTGCCCAGGGCGCAATGGTGTTGTTTGCCGCTCTGTCCATGGCGCGTTTTTCCGAGTGGATCCCGCAGTGGCTCGGCATGGACAACCTGTTCATGGCCAACGTGCTGGCCTTCGTGGTGTCGGTGGCAATCATGTTTGTCGTGGCCTGGCTGATCGAGCGACTGGTGCTGCGTCATCTGGTGAATCAGGAAGGCGCGACATTGCTGATGGCCACGCTGGGCATCGCCTACTTTCTTGATGGCGTCGGTCAGACCATCTTCGGCAGCGACATCTACAAGATTGACGTCGGCATGCCCAAGGATCCGGTGATGATGCTGGAGAGCGTTTTCGAGGGCGGCATCCTGATCAACAAGGAAGACTTCATTGCCGCGCTCATTTCCGCGCTGCTGGTTGTGGCGCTGACGATTTTCTTTCAGAAAACGTCGACCGGGCGCGCCTTGCGTGCAGTGGCGGACGACCATCAGGCGGCGCAGTCGATCGGTATTCCGCTGGGCAGGATCTGGGTCATCGTCTGGTGTGTTGCCGGGATCACGGCGCTGGTGGCGGGCATCATCTGGGGCTCCAAGCTGGGCGCCCAATTTTCTCTATCGACCGTGGCCTTGCGCGCCTTGCCGGTGGTCATCCTTGGCGGTCTGACGTCGGTCCCCGGGGCAATTCTCGGCGGCCTGATCATCGGTGTCGGCGAAAAACTGTCCGAGGTATTTCTGGGACCTTATGTCGGTGGCGGCATAGAGATCTGGTTCGCCTACATGCTGGCGTTGGTATTCCTTCTGTTCAGACCGCAGGGTCTGTTCGGAGAGAAGATCATCGATCGCGTTTGACACGAGGGATTACGGATGTTCTATAGAGAAAACGGCCAGTTCAAGACTTCGTACCAGGCGGACCAGCAGCTATTTTCCATCCCGCAGGATCGCTGGGCGATCTTTGCCATCATCGCTTTTGCATTCTTCGGCATTCCGCTGCTGGTCGATGAGTACCTGTTTCGCGCCATCCTGATTCCATTTTTGATCCTCTCCCTGGCGGCGCTGGGGGTGAATATTCTGGTTGGGTATTGCGGGCAGATTACGCTCGGGGCCGGCGCGTCGATGGCAGTGGGGGCCTATGCGGCCTACAATTTCCTGATCCGCGTGGACGGCATGCCGGCTCTTGCCGCAATTCTGCTCGGTGGGCTGGTTGCCGCCGTCGCCGGTATCGTCTTCGGCGCGCCGAGTCTGCGCGTGCGTGGCCTTTATCTTGCTGTGGCGACGCTGGCCGCGCAGTTCTTCTGGGACTGGGCCTTTCTGCGCATCAAGTGGTTTACCAACAACGCGTCATCGGGGTCTGTTTCGGTGGCTGACATCAATCTGATGGGATGGACCATCAGTACGCCGGCCGACAAGTATTATTTCTGCCTGGGCGTTCTGGTGGTTTTCAGCCTCATGGCGAAAAATCTGGTTCGGGGCAACATGGGCCGGCAATGGATGGCGATTCGCGACATGGATGTGGCGGCCACCGTGATCGGCATCCGTCCGATGTACGCCAAGCTCACCGCGTTCGCCGTCAGTTCGTTTTATCTCGGGGTGGCAGGCGCGCTTTGGGGCATGATCAACCTCGGCTCTTGGGAACCTGCCGCGTTTTCCATCGATCGCTCCTTCTCGTTGCTGTTCATGGTCATCATCGGCGGCATGGGTGCGATTTCGGGCAGCTTTTTCGGGGCCGCGTTCATTGTTGTCCTGCCGATCTTTCTGAATCAGATGCTGCCTTTGATCGGGGGCCTTTTCGGCCTGGAAGTCTCGGTCGCTCTGGTATCGCATGTCGAGATCATGATTTTCGGCGCGCTCATCATCTTCTTCCTGATCGTGGAACCTCACGGCATTGCTCGTCTCTGGGCGACCGGCAGGGAGAAATTGCGTTTGTGGCCTTTCCCGCACTAAGACAGGGCTGCGTCGGACGGTAATATCGCCGGACGTTGCATATCGGGTTTAATCGGTTTTTTGCAGGCGTAACACTAAATAATCCTAGGAGGAGAAAACATGAGTCTACGTAAATTGGCTGTCGCCGCTTCGGTCGCAGCAATCGGCCTTTCCGCTGTGCTTGCTTCATCTGCCGCGTACGCGGCCGAGGAGCAGTTCTTTCCGGTGCTGGCGTATCGCACCGGCGCCTACGCCCCCAACGGTACGCCCTGGGCCAATGGTTTCGTGGACTACATGAAGCTGACCAACGCGCGCGGCGGCGTCAACGGCGTCAAGATGATCTGGGAGGAATGCGAGACCGGCTACGCCACCGACCGTGGTGTCGAGTGCTACGAGCGCCTGAAGGGCAAGCACGGTGGCGCGACGGCGGTACAGCCGCTGTCTACCGGCATCACCTTCGCCCTGACCGAAAAGGCCCCGGTCGACAAGATCCCCGTCATCACCGCCGGTTATGGCCGCAGTGAATCGCAGGATGGATCCGTATTCGCCTGGAACTTCCCGCTGGTCGGCACCTACTGGATGGGCGCCGACGTGCTGGTGCAGCACATCGCCAAAAAGGAAGGCGGCTTCGACAAGCTGAAGGGCAAGAAGATCACGCTGGTCTATCACGACAGCCCTTACGGCAAGGAGCCGATCGCCCTGCTGCAGGAACGCGCCAAGATGCATGGCTTCGA
>JBIJDI010000359.1:0-3189 GCA_044344235.1 Sulfuritalea sp.
CCCGCGCTCACCCCTCGCTGCGGAAGGCCCGCCGGGCCGGTCGCTAAACTAGCCGGCCACAAAACGGCCGTCGTCGGACAACGCGACCGGACTGCCCCCGGCGAGCCTTCCTCGCTCGGCGGGACAGAGGGGAATGAAGAACGTCGCGCCTGAGAGGTTGTGAGGAAATCAACGAACTCCCATCCTTACGGTCGAGGATCAACGACTGCAAGAGACTGATATCTGCCTGCCGACAATGTCATAGACTTTGTCGGTTCCCGCCACATCGCCGTCATTGGTTCAGGCGCCTTCAAAGGCTGCTCCAAGCCCAGATTGCGGCCATTGAGGTTTCTGGAGCAAGGACCATCCCAAGTTCCGGCCAATTTCAATCGACTGGCGGGATGCGCCTAACGGTAGCTTTCAACGCGGTAGCTTCTACTTCACGACCTAGGCGGTATGTTCGCGACGAAAAAGGCTTTCGCCTTAATCTGTCTCGTTTGCCAAAAGTTCGCCATTCTGGTTGTGGAACTGTCCGTCGAAGCAATGCTTCAACTCGTGTCCAAGCGTGTCCATATCCAGCTCGTAAGAAACAACATGGCAGACGTTGCCGATAGTCCAGTATTGGCAGCCTAGGAGAGGCTTGTGCGACAGCCTTCCACTTCTCTTCCTGGGCTGACAGAAGGCGTCCGCGACAGTCGTTGAACTTGTCCTGTGCCACACGACCGTAAAGTCTTTTTGTGGCGCTCTAGGCGTTGAAGCGCAGCCTGAGAGCAAGACAACGGAAAGCGCCAGTAGCAATTTATTCATGACATTGCCGGAACGCTCTCACATTCAACGTATTGACAGGATCGCACTGTTTGTTTTCGCCGCTTGGACGCATGATTTTCCTTTCAATTTCGGATGAAAATCGATATCTATCGATTGAGCAATCACTGGACAAATCTGAAACCTGGGTTTCATTTCCGCAGAGCGAAGGACGCAGCCGGGGGTGATAAGGAGCCTTCGGCGGCAGGCACGATGTGTGCGGCATCATCGGCCGCTGGCATCCCGGCCCGGCGCTGGAGCGAATCGACTCGGAAGCCCGTTGGCCGGAACCTGCCTACCATCTGAACTGAAATCCAGCCGTTGGAGCGTCGGGGGTACTCCGACACCGGCCGCCAAAAACGCATTCCATGGTCATCGCCAATGACCGGAACCGCTGCTTTGCTGCCGGCGGGGGTGTGATAGGAAAGCCGGCGCTGGCGATACGGCGAACTAGGGCACGTGCAACGCTGTTTCGACCTTCCACGCCATGTTGATTGCCGCACACGCGCTGTGGTTTTATCCCCCTCTGCGCCGCCGAGCGAGGAAGGTTCGCCGGGGGCAGTCCGGTTGCGTTGTCCGACGACGGCCGTTTTTTGGCCGGCTAGTTTAGCGACCGGCCCGGCGGACCTTCCGCAGCGAGGGGTGAGCGCGGGGTTTCGCATGGCCAACTGCTTGGTCATGCGCCGCGCGAACGGGCGAGACTCCGGCGAGCCCTCCGCCCGCAGGGCCGGGGCGGCGGGGCGCGTTTCTTTGGGTACTTTCTTGCCGCGCAGCAAGAAAGTATCTCGCCCGCCGGGGCGAATCCCGGCATGCCGCGCGCACTGCCGGATTCCCACGTCGCCCGCCGCAAAGCGGAATCCCGGGTGTGTCTAGACCGTGGAATGACGGAGCCTAAAAGTCGGCGCTGGTGATACGGCTATAAGCCGCCGCCTGTCCGAGAAAATGGAGCCAGAGACATTTTCCGTTCAGCCAACCGTGTTTGGAAATGAATCTCGGGTCCACGACTACCGCGCGTAGCCGATGTTCTTCAGTGCCTCAAAAATCTTTGTCGCCAATAGCGCGTGGCCGGCGACGTTCGGGTGCAGTTGATCCGCCTTGAGGTCGGTGTTCGAGAGCACCTCCGGCAGCGCGTCTTCGATCAGCGGCACCTGGTGCTCCTTGGCTACCTCCTTGTAGAAGTCCGCCGCGGAAAGATTGTTGAACACCGCTCCGGCGATGCTCGGTTTTGGCGTTGCCAGCAGCACCGCCTTGGCGCCGCGCGCCTTGACCAACGCGAGCATCTGCCCCAGATTGGCGATGGTCTGTCCTTGCGGCAGCCGCCGCAGCATGTCGTTGCCGCCGAGGGTCACCAGCACCAGTTGCGGGTTGTGTTCATCCAGCAACGCAGGCAGCCGCTGCAGAGCGGCGGCACTGGTGTCGCCGCTGACGCCGGCATTGATCACGACCCATCCGCTGCGTTGGCCCAGCAGGGCGGGCCAGGCTTGCTCAGGCGTGACCCCGTGCGGCGCGGTCAGGCTGTCTCCCAGCGCCAGAACTTTTGTACCCGCGGGCAGGGCGGCTTGCTTCGGCTGGCTGCAGGCGGCCGCCAGCAGGGCCGCCAGCACCAGCGCGGCGCGACCGAGGGCGATGGAACTGTTCATTAACGCCTACGACTGGCCGAACACTTCATTCAACTGCCGCGCCACGCGGATGAAAGTGGTGCGCTTCGAAAGTTCCCTGAGCTTGTGGGCGCCGACATAGGTGCAGGCCGAACGAACTCCGCCGAGAATTTCGAGCAGGGTGTCTTCGACCGGCCCGCGATAGTCGAGCAGCACTTCCTTGCCTTCAGACGCACGGTAGTTGGCGACGCCTCCGGCATGCTTGTCCATCGCTGCGCGCGAACTCATGCCGTAGAAGCGCACCTTGCGCGCGCCGTTCTGCTCGGTGACTTCGCCCATGCATTCGTCGTGCCCGGCCAGCATGCCGCCGAGCATGATGAAATCGGCGCCGCCGCCGAAAGCCTTGGCCAGATCGCCCGGCGAGGTGCAGCCGCCATCGGCGCAGATCAGACCCCCCAAACCGTGGGCAGCGTCAGCGCATTCGATGATGGCCGAGAGCTGGGGATAGCCGATGCCGGTCATCTTGCGCGTGGTGCACACCGAGCCGGGGCCGATGCCGACCTTGACGATGTCCGCGCCATCCAGAATCAGTTCCTCGGCCATTTCGCCGGTGACGACGTTGCCGGCCATGATGGTGATGTGCGGATGCGCATCGCGCAGGCGGTGGAGAAAATCCACGAAAGACTTGGTGTAGCCGTTGGCGACATCGACGCAGACATACGCTATGGCGTCGCCGACCTCCTGCTTCACCCGACAGAATTTCTCGTAATCCTCGCGGGTGATGCCCATCGAGTAGAACACCGTCGAT
>JBIJDI010000053.1:0-11288 GCA_044344235.1 Sulfuritalea sp.
AGGCATGCGTCAGCAAGGCACCCGGTTCCACCAGAATCATCTTCCGCGTGCCCTCGAGCCAGCCGAACAGACGCTCGCGATCGCCCAGCGAAAGGCTCTGCGCCTCGTTCAGCAGTTCGTGCGCCTGCTCCAGCGCTTCACTCTCGCCTCGCTCCTGGTAGCGAGTACGCAACTCGTCGTAGAGTTTGGCGCGCTTGCTGCCGAGCTTCTTGACCGCCTCGCGGGCCTTGTCCTCAAAGCCCGGCTCGCGACCATACAGATGGTTGAAGCGACGCGCGATCTCGCGCGTGAATTCGATGTGCGGCACCTGGTCATCGCCCACCGGCACCTGATTGGCGCGATAGATGAGGATGTCCGCCGCCTGCAGCAGCGGATAGCCAAGAAAGCCGTAGGTCGTCAGGTCCTTGTGCGACAGCTTCTCCTGCTGATCCTTGTAGGTCGGCACGCGCTCCAGCCAGCCCAGCGGCGTCATCATCGACAGCAGCAGATGCAGTTCGGCGTGCTCCGGCACCTTGGACTGGATGAAGATGGTCGCCTGCGAGGGATCGACGCCAGCCGCCAGCCAGTCGATGATCATGTCGTTGGCGTTGTCGGTGATCGTGCCCGGCTCGTCGTAGGCGGTGGTCAGGGCATGCCAGTCGGCAACAAAGAAGAGACAGGGATACTCGTGCTGGAGCTTGATCCAGTTGGCAAGCACGCCGTGATAGTGACCGAGGTGGAGCCGCCCGGTGGGCCGCATGCCGGAGAGAACTTTTTCTGCGTACATTTCAAAAACCGAAAAGGGTTCGAATCAGGCTGTTGAACAGCCACAACAAGGGCCTCAGGATGGTATCAAGCACCCCCAGGAACAGCAATGCCAGCAAGATGGGGAAACCCCAGCGTTCCAACTGCGAAAACTTCCAGGCCGCGCGATGAGGCAACAAGCTCACCACGATTCGGCCACCATCCAGCGGCGGCAAGGGCAGCAGGTTCAGCACCATCAGGACGCCATTGACGCTGATGCCGACCCGAGCCATTTCCTTTAATGCTTCCGCGTAGGCAAATTCCGGACTTCCAACCGCCAGCTTCAAGACCAGCGCCCAACCCAGCGCCATGAACAGATTCGCCCCAGGCCCGGCCGCCGCCACCCAGAGCATGTCCTGCTTGGGACGCCGCAACCTGCCGAAGTCCACCGGGACCGGCTTGGCCCAGCCGAACAACAAGCCCCCTGCCGAAAGCAACAGTATCAGCGCCGGGACCAGCAGGGTTCCCACCATATCCACATGCCGCAGCGGATTCAGGCTGATACGCCCCATCTGCCATGCCGTCGGGTCGCCGAAATGCCGCGCTGCGTAGCCGTGCGCCGCCTCATGCAGCGTGATGGCAAAGATAATCGGCAGGGCGGAAATCGCCAGCGTCTGAATGAAATTCATGGGAGAAAGAGATTTTAACAGACCGGGTCAGTCCAGCCCGAACGGCGCCAGCGGTCCTTGGCCGGCACGCACGAGTTCCGGCTGCGCGCTCGTCAGATTGATGACGGTGGTCATTTCCGTGCCGCAACCACCGGCATCGATCACCAGATCGAGCAGCTTTTCCAGATGCTGGCGTATCTCGTCGGCATCCGCCAGCGGCGCCTCGGCACCCGGCAGAATCAGGGTTGACGTGAGCAGCGGTTCGTCCAGTTCTTCCAGCAGCGCCAGCGCCAGCGGATGATTCGGCACGCGCAGGCCGATGGTCTTGCGCTTGGGATGCAGCAGACGGCGCGGCAGTTCCTTGGTGCCTTCGAGGATGAAGGTATAGCTGCCCGGCGTGGTGGCCTTCAGCAGTCGATACTGCGCGTTGTCGACCCGCGCGTAGGTGGCGATCTCGGAAAGGTCGCGACACATCAACGTGAAATGATGCCGCTCGTCGACGCCGCGGATGCTGCGGATTCGATCCAGCAAGGGCGCATAGCCCGCCACGCCAGCCAGTGAATAGGCGGCATCCGTGGGCAGCGCTATCAGGCCGCCGCTCCTGGCAATTTCCGCCGCCTGCTTGATCAGGCGTGGTTGCGGATGTTCAGGATGAATGTGAAATAGCTGTGCCATGGATTATGCGTACCGAACGAGGGTCAGTCAGACCAACTGAGACCAGACGGGCGTCAGATCCTCGGGTAGGTCCGGCAGCTTGCCAAGATCGATCCAGCTCTCACCCGGCCCGTGAAAATCCGAGCCGCGCGAAGCGAGAAAGCCAAACTCTCGCGCGATGCGCGAGAACTCGCGCACCTCGTCGTCCTTGTTGGACCCTGACAGCACCTCGATGCCGCGCCCGCCGAGATCCTTGAATGCGCAGAACAATTCCTTTCGCTCTGCCTTCGACAGCCGGTAGCGGCCCGGATGGGCGATCACCGCCGTACCGCCAGCGCCGACTATCCAGCGCAGCGCATCCTCCAGTGTCGCCCATGCATGTTCGACGTAGCCCGGCTTTCCCTTGGCCAGCCAGTAGTCGAACACCGACTTGACGTCCTTGGCATGCCCCTGCTCGGCAATGTAGCGGGCGAAATGCGAACGGCTGACCAGCGCGGGATTGCCGGCATGACGCAGCGCGCCCTCGTAGGCGCCATGAATGCCTACCTTGTCCAGTTCCGCCGCCATGCGCCCGGCGCGCGAATCACGGCCGCTCCTGACCTGGCGCAGGCCCTCGATCAGCGCCTCATTGGCGGGATCGACGCCGAGCCCGACGATATGCACCGTCTGGTCGTCGCCCCAGGAAATCGACACCTCGACTCCATCGACAAAGCGCAAGCCGATGTCGTCGGCCGCCGCGCGCGCTTCGGCCAATCCGCCAAGCTCATCGTGGTCGGTCAGCGCCAACAGCTCCACGCCGTTGTCGGCGGCGCGTCGCACCACGTCTGCCGGGGCAAGCAGCCCGTCGGACACTGTCGAATGGCAGTGGAGATCGGCGTTGAGTGCCTTCATGGGACGAAAAATTCCTCGATCAGGTGCGCAACCTGTTGCGGCTGGTCATGATGCAGGTTGTGCCCGCACTCTTGCAGCGTCACCTCGCGTACGTCACGAAAACACGCTATCCGGCTTCGATACTCCGCCGAATCGACGGCAAACAGCTGCTTGAAGATGAATGAGTCGGCGGCCGTCACCCACAGCACCGGGGCCGTCACCTGGCGCCAGATCGCCATCATTTCCTCGACCCGGTAGATGATCGGATTGACCCAGCGGTGGAAGGGATCCGCCGCCAAGTGAGTGCCTCCCGCCCCATCGTCTTCGCCCATGTGCTCGGCGAGAAACTGTGCCTTCGCGTCCGACAGACGCGGATTCTCCTTCTGCAGCCGCCCGGCAAATGCCGCCCGGTCGGGATAGGACCGGAAGCTCGGCGTGTCCCGCAACTGATCAAGCCAGTTTGCATAGCGTTCCGGCGCCTCTTCGGAGGCATAGCGGCGCAGGCCCAGCCCCTCGAGATTCACCACGCCGGAAACCCGCGCGGGTCGAATCCCCGCATAGATACAGGCGGCATTGCCGCCCAGGCTGTGCCCGACCAGGCGCACCGGCGACTGCGGCGAATAGTGGTCGAGCAAGGCGTCGAGATCGGCAATGTAGTCAGGGAACCAGTACACATCGTCATTCCACTCTGACCGTCCGAACCCGCGCCAATCCGGCGCCAGCACGTGCCAGTCACGTTCCAGTGCATCGACGACGAATTGGAAGGAAGCTGACACGTCGCACCAGCCGTGCAGAAGAACCAGAAGGGGCGCCGATTCCGGTCCCCATGTCCGCACATGGAGGCGGCGGCCCCGCACTTGAACGAATTCCGATTGACAAGCTTTCATGCGGCCATTTTATCAGCGCCGCCGGCGCGCACAGCGAAGTGCAGCGCGATCAATCCCTGGAAATCCTTGAGGTGGCGTTTCAGTCGGGAATGACGGCTGTAGCCTCTATTTCGACACGGGCCGCATCTTCCATCAGTCCGGCGACCTGAACCGCCGTCATGGCCGGGAAAGTCCGGCCGATGACCTCCCGGTAGGCACGGCCGAGCTGTGGATAGGCCGCCAGATACTCGCGCTTGTCGATCACGTACCAGGTCATGCGAATGATGTGCTCAGGCCTGCCCCCGGCCTCGGCGAGCACGGCCACGATGTTCTGCAGGGCCTGTTTGGCCTGTTCGGCGAAGTCGCTGGTGTGGAATCGGCACTGGCTGTCCCAGCCGATCTGGCCGCCAATGACCACGCTGCGGCCTCGCGCGGCGATCCCGTTCGAATAACCCTTTGGCGCAGCCCAGCCGGCAGGCTGCAGAATCTGAATGTCCGACCGGGGTGCGGCTTCCTGCGGGGCTGTCGTCAACTGGATCTCCTTGGGATTGTTCATGCGCTTCGGCCCGCGGCGACGTCCTTCAGCAGCTCGCGGGCGATGATCAGTTTCTGCACTTCAGTCGCTCCCTCATAGATGCGCAACGCACGGATATCGCGATACAAGCGCTCGACCGGCGCGTCGCTGACGACACCCATGCCGCCGAATATCTGCACCGCCGCATCGATGACCTGTTGCGCCGATTCGGTGGCGACCATTTTTGCCATCGCCGCTTCCCGGGTCACCGTCCTGCCTTGATCGCGCAACCATGCTGCGCGATAGACCAGCAATGCGGAGGCATCGATGGCGGCCGCCATGTCGGCCAACTTGGCCTGCGTCAACTGGAAATCCGACAAGGTGTGATCGAACATCCGGCGCGTAGTGGAGCGCTGCAGGGCTTCGTCCAGCGCGCGGCGGGCGAAACCCAGTGCGGCGGCGGCCACCGAAGTGCGAAAGATGTCGAGAGTGCGCATCGCCACCTTGAAACCCTGCCCGGCCTCGCCCACACGCTGACTGGCCGGGATGCGGCAATGAGTGAAACGCAGGCGCGCCAGCGGATGCGGCGCGATGACCTCAATCCGTTCGGCGATCTCCAGGCCGGGTGTGTCGGCATCGACGATGAAGGCCGTGATGCCGCGGGAACCCGGCGCCTCTCCGGTCCGGGCGAAGACCACGTAGAAGTCAGCGATTCCGCCGTTCGAGATCCAGGTCTTTTCGCCGTTGAGAACATAACTGTCGCCATCCGGATGCGCGGCGCAGCGCATTGCCCCGACATCGGAACCGGCCTCAGGCTCCGACAATGCAAAAGCGGCGATCGCGGAACCCGCCGCGACGCGCGGCAGGTAGCTGCGCTTCTGCGCCTCGGTGCCGTGCAAGGTGATGGCGCCGCTGCCGAGGCCTTGCATGGCAAAGGCGAAATCTGCCAAGCCGGAGTGCCGCGCCAGCGTCTCCCTGATCAGGCAGATGCCGCGCGTATCGATGGTCTCGGCGCTGCCGCCGTAGGCAACGCCGCCGACCGCGTAGCGGATCCAGTCCGCCGCGCCCAGCTTCTTGACCAGTGCGCGACAAGCATCGTCCGTCTCCTGTCCCCGGGCATGAGGCGAGTCGTTGATGTGTTCATGCGCCCAACGCTCGAGCGACAAAGCCAGCTCCTTGTGGCGCGGCTCCAGAAAAGGCCAATCCAGGTACTGCGTGTCGGCCACGGCTCAATCCCCCTCGAAGACAGGCTTCTGCTTGGCGACAAAAGCGTGATAGGCGCGATGGAAATCGTTGGTCGCCATGCAGATCGCCTGGGCCTGCGCTTCGGCCTCGATCGCCTCGTCGACGCCCATGTTCCACTCCTGATGAAGCATTTTCTTGGTCATGCCGTGGGCAAAAGTCGGGCCGTCGGCCAGTTCCTGTGCGAGCTTCTGCGCCTCCGCAAGAAGAACGTCCGGTGCGCACAGACGATTGAAAAAACCCCAGCGCTCGCCTTCCTCTCCGCCCATGCCGCGACCGGTCATCAGCAGTTCCGTGGCGCGCCCCTGCCCGATCATGCGCGGCAGCATGGCGCAAGCGCCCATGTCGCAGCCTGCCAGTCCTACCCTGGAAAACAGAAATGCCGTCCTCGAGCGTGAGGTGCCCAGACGCATGTCGGAACCAAGCGCCAGCAGTGCTCCGGCCCCGGCGCAGATTCCGTCGATGGCAGCGATGATGGGCTGCGGGCAGGCACGCATGGCCTTGACCACGTCGCCGGTCATGCGCGTGAACGCAAGCAGGCCCGGCATGTCGAGTTGCGTCAGCGGGCCGATGATGTCGTGCACATCGCCGCCGGAGCAGAAGTTGCCGCCCTCCCCGGTCAGGACAACGGCATTGACGTCCGTGGCATAGGCCAGATTGCGGAACAGGTCGCGCAGTTCGGCGTAAGACTCGAAGGTCAGCGGATTCTTGCGCTCAGGACGGTTGAGGCTGATGAGCGCCACCTTGGCCTCCACGCGATAGCTGAAATGGCGTGCCGGGTAAGCCAGCAAGCTCTGCCGGTTGCCCGGAAGTTCGTGGGATTTGCCCGCCAGATGCTTCATTGCCCGCTCCTCATTTCCCGTCGGTGATCGTCGTGGCCGCGCTTACGCGATGAGCGCGAGTTGTGCCGCGCGCTCGAGATTGCGCTCAAGCTGCAGTTTGCCGCCCTGATACTGCTTCGGCCACGGCATCTCCTTGTAGCCCTGCTCGGCCGCGGCATGCAGCGTCCAGGCCGGGTCGGCCAGATGCGGCCGCGCCAGCGCGCACAGGTCGGCACGGCCGGCGGCGATGATGGTATTGACATGGTCGGCTTCGAAGATATTGCCCACCGCGATGGTCGGCACATCCAGTTCGTTGCGGATCTGGTCCGAGAACGGCACCTGGAACATGCGCCCGTAGACGGGAGCTTCGTCCTTGCTGACCTGACCGGACGAGACATGAATGATGTCGGCGCCGGCCTCCTTGAACAGTCGCGCGACATCCACCGAATCGTCCGGCGTGATGCCGCCGGATACCCAATCATGGGCCGAAATACGCACCGACATGGGCTTTGCGGAGGGCCACACCTCGCGCATGGCGCGGAACACTTCCAGGGGGTAACGGCAGCGGTTCTCCAGGCTGCCGCCATACTCGTCGCCGCGCTGATTGGTGAGCGGCGAAATGAAGGACGACATCAGGTAGCCGTGGGCCGCATGAAATTCGATCATGTCAAAGTCGGCGCTGGCGGCACGGCGGGTCGCAGCGACGAAGTCTGCCTTGACGCGATCCATGTCGGCGCGATCCATCGGCTTCGGCACCTGCGAAGTACCTGCGATGTAGGGCAAAGGTGACGGCGCCAGCAAGGGCCAACCGCCGCTTTGCAGCGGCATGTCGATGGCGTCCCACGCCAGTCGCGTCGAACCCTTGCGTCCGGCGTGACCGAGCTGCATCGAAACCTTGGTGTCGCCGTTGGCGTGGATGAAGCCGACGATGCGCTTCCATTCGCCCTGCTGGGCATCGTTCCAGATGCCGGTGCATCCGGGCGTGATGCGCGCCTCGGCGGAAACGCAGGTCATCTCGGTGACGATCATCGCCGCGCCGCCCATGCCGCGGCTGCCGTAATGGACCAGGTGGAAATCTCCGGGAATGCCGTCGACAGCCGAGTAGGTGCACATCGGCGAAACGACGACCCGATTGGACAGGGTCAGGCCGCGCAGTTTGAAGGGGGTAAACATCGGCGGCACCGGGTCCGCTCCCGGAGCGACCGGCAAGCCGCACTTTGCCGCGAACCAGCGGTCGAACTCGTCGGTGTAGTCATGGTCGCGCAGTTTCTGGTTGGCGTGTCCGACGCGCTGGCTGCCGGTGAGTACGGCAAAGGCAAACTGCTCGGGCTCAAGATGCACGTAGCGATCGACATGCTCGAACCATGTCATGCGATTGCGCGCCGCACTCTGCAACTTGAGCGCCTCGATCTCGCGCTCCGACTGGTAGCGCGCCAGGCGGCTCGGCACGTCGCCTTCGGTACTGTTCATGACCTTGACCAGCGAGGCCGCATCCTCCATTGCCAGTTTGGTGCCGGAGCCGATGGTGAAATGCGCCGTGTGCGCCGCATCCCCCAGCAGCACGATGTTGTCCTTGAACCAGCGCTCGCACAACACGCGGTTGAACTTCAGCCACACCGCGGAGCCGCGCAGATGGCGCGCGTTCGAAACAAGACGGCTGCCCTTGAGCATGTCGGCAAACAACGCTTCGCAAAAGGCGATCGACTGGTCCGGATCCATTTTGTCGATGCCGGCCTTGAGCCAGGTTTCTTCCGGAGTTTCAACGATGAAGGTCGCCCATTCCTCGTTGAACTGGTAGGCGTGCAGATTGAACCAGCCCCACGGCGTCTCCTTGAAGGCAAAGGTGAAGGCATCGAGCTTGATCTTGGTACCGAGCCAGATGAAACGGTTCGTGCGTACATCGATACGGGGATTGAAATGGCTCTCGTACTTGGTTCGCGTGGTCGAATTGACGCCATCGGAACCGATGACCAGGTCGTATTCCCTGGAATAGTCGTCAGGATCCTTGAACTCGGTCTCGAACTCCAGGTTCACTCCCAGTTCCCTGGCGCGGGCCTGGAAGATCTGCAGCAGCTTCAAACGGCCGATGCCGCAAAAGCCGTGGCCACCCGAGACCATCCGCCGGCCCTTAAAAAAGACGTCGACATCGTCCCAGTGATGGAAGTTGCGCTCGATTTCCTCGACCACCCTCGGGTCGTCCTGGCGAAAGCCGTCCATGGTCTTGTCGGAAAAGACGATACCCCAGCCGAAGGTGCTGTCGGGCTGATTGCGTTCGATCACGGTAATGTCACTGGCCGGACTGGCCTTCTTCATCAGGATCGAGAAGTAGAGGCCGGCGGGACCTCCACCCAGACATACGATGCGCATTTGAAATCTCCCGAAAATGCAACTACCTACACTTTGGATATTTTAGGCTTAAAGTATTTTAGACGTCAACCCAGCATCGGATCGTATCCCCATACTGGCACACGAAACCGCCGCTGTCCCTGCCTGCTGGCCGCGCATTGCGATCGAATAGAATGCGCCTTTGCTGCTTTCTACGACCATTTTGCTTCCTGAACGGAAATGAAAACCATATTTATCACCGGCGGCGCCGGATTCATCGGTTCGGCGCTGATCCGCCTGTTGATGGCTGAAAGCGACTGGCGGATCGTCAATATCGACAAGCTGACCTACGCCGGCAACCTCGAATCCCTGGCCGAACTTGCCGATCATCCGCGGCACGTCTTCAGCCGTACCGATATTTGCGACCGGGCGACGCTGGACTCCCTGTTTGAGGAACATCAGCCCGCCGGGGTGATTCACCTCGCCGCCGAGTCGCATGTCGACCGTTCGATCCACGGCCCCGGCGACTTCATCGAAACCAACATCAGCGGCACCTACACGCTGCTCGAGGCGGCACGCGCCTGGTGGTCCACGCTCGAAGCGGCGCCCAAGGCGGCTTTCCGCTTCCATCACGTATCGACTGACGAGGTTTTCGGCTCGCTGGGTGACTCTGGCCTCTTCGTCGAGACCAGCCCCTACCAGCCGAACTCGCCCTACTCCGCCTCCAAGGCCGCTTCCGACCATCTGGTGCGCGCCTGGCATCACACCTACGGCCTGCCGACCGTAATCACCAACTGCTCGAACAACTACGGCCCCTGCCAGTTCCCGGAAAAACTGATTCCGCTGATGATCCACAACGCGGTGTCGGACAAGCCCCTGCCCATCTACGGCAAGGGCGACAACGTGCGCGACTGGCTCCATGTCGATGACCACGCACGCGCGCTGCGCCTGGTGTTCGAACGCGGCATCACGGGCGAGACCTACAACATCGGCGGCCACAACGAGAAAACCAACCTCGACGTGGTCGATACGCTGTGCGCCCTGCTCGACGAACTGAAGCCGCGTCACGATGGCCGCAGCTACCGCGAGCAGAAGATCACCGTGGCCGACCGTCCGGGCCACGACAAACGCTACGCCATCGACGCCACGAAGATCGAGCGCGAACTGGGGTGGACACCGCGGGAGACTTTCGAATCCGGCCTCGCCAAGACCGTACGCTGGTATCTGGACAATCCAGTCTGGGTGGCGCATGTCGTCTCCGGCGAATACCGGCAGTGGATGGATCGCAACTACGGAGATCGCGCATGACTCAACCGACCACCCGAGGCATCATTCTCGCCGGCGGTTCCGGCACCCGGCTGCATCCGGTAACCCTGGCGGTTTCCAAGCAACTGCTGCCGATCTACGACAAGCCGATGATCTACTACCCGCTCACCACCCTGATGCTGGCGGGCATCCGTGAAATTCTGCTGATCTCGACGCCCATGGATACGCCGCGTTTCGAGCAGCTGCTGGGCGACGGCTCGCAGTGGGGAATACGGATCAAGTATGCAGTACAGCCCAGTCCCGACGGCCTGGCGCAGGCCTTCATCATCGGCAGGGAGTTCGTCGGCAATCACCCCTCGGCGCTGATACTGGGCGACAACCTGTTCTACGGCAATGAACTCCCGACCCAGATGCAACGCGCGGTAAAGTCCGGCACTGGCGCCACGGTGTTCGCCTATGCAGTCAGCGATCCGGAGCGCTACGGCGTGGTCGAATTCAATGCCGCAGGCAGCGCCATCAGCATCGAGGAAAAGCCCGCCGCGCCCAAGTCGCGCTATGCCGTGACCGGTCTGTACTTCTATGACAATCAGGTCTGCGACATCGCGGCTGGTCTCAAGCCCTCGGCCCGCGGCGAACTGGAGATCACCGATCTCAACCGCATCTATCTCGAACGAGGCCAGCTCAAGGTCGAAATCATGGGCCGCGGCATGGCCTGGCTCGACACCGGCACCCATGAGTCGCTGCTGGAAGCCGGACAGTTCATCGAGGTCATCGAAAAACGCCAGGGCCTCAAGGTCGCCTGCCCGGAGGAAGTCGCCTGGCGACAGAAATGGATCGAAGACGCGCAACTGGCGAAGCTGGCTGAGCCTCTGGCCAAGAGCCAGTATGGTCAATATCTGAAGAACTTGCTGATACACGGGGCGTAGGGATGAAAAGCATTGCCACAGCAATCCCGGAGGTGCTCCTGCTCGAACCGAAAGTATTCGGCGACGACCGCGGCTACTTCTACGAAAGCTGGAACAAGCGGACCTTTGCCGAACTCGGCATCGACGCCGACTTCGTGCAGGACAACCACTCGAAGTCGCAGAGAAATGTGGTGCGCGGCCTGCACTACCAGATCGAGCACGCCCAGGGAAAACTGATCCGGGTGACTGCCGGCGCGGTCTACGACGTGGCCGTAGATCTGCGCCGCTCCTCGCCGACCTTCGGCCAGTGGGTCGGATTCACCTTGTCCGCCGAAGACAAACGCATGGCCTGGATTCCGCCCGGCTTTGCCCACGGCTTTTGCGTCACGTCGGAATCGGCCGAGTTTCTTTACAAGACGACCGACTACTGGAGC
>JBIJDI010000360.1:0-3170 GCA_044344235.1 Sulfuritalea sp.
CGGGGTGGGGGGGGGGGCCCCCCCAACGCCGATCTGGTGATCGCCACCGGCGCCGAGTTGGAGATCGGCTGGCTGCCGGTGGTGCAGCGCGAATCCGGCAACGCGCGGATTCAAACGGGGCAGCCGGGCTACTTCGAGGCCGCGCCCTACGCCCACATGCTGGAAGTTCCGGCCAAGCTGGATCGCGCCGACGGCGACGTGCATGCCGGCGGCAATCCGCACATCAATACCGACCCGCGGGTCTACCTCAAGGTTGGCGAGGCGCTGGCGGCACGCATGGCACAGCTCGATCCGGCCAATGCCGCGGCCTACCAGGCCGGCTACGCGGCCTTCGCCGGCCGCTGGCAGGCGAATCTGGCGCGCTGGGAGAAGCAGGCCGCGGCCCTGCGCGGGCAACCGGTCGTCGTCCAGCACAAGTCCTTCTCCTACCTGCTCGACTGGCTGGGGATCAGGGCAGTGGCGACGCTGGAACCCAAGCCGGGCGTCGAGGCATCCGCCGCGCATTTGTCGCGCGTGCTGCAACAGGTGCGCGCGCAGAAACCGCGCTGGGTGATTCGCGCGGTGTGGGAAAGCGGCCGCGCCACCGACTGGTTCGCCGCCAACAGCGGCGCGCCGGCCGTGGTGCTACCCTTCACGGTCAGCGGCAACGACGCGGCGAAAGATCTGACCAGCCTGTTCGACGACACGCTGGCGCGCTTGCTGGCGACCAAGTAAGCATGGATACCCTCGACTGGACCCTGCTTCTCGCCCCCTTTGTCGCCGGCCTGCTGGTGCTGGCGACGCATGTCATGCTGGGCATCGACGTGCTGCGACGGGGCATCATCTTCATCGACCTCGCCATTGCGCAGGTGGCGGGACTCGGCGCGGTTGCCGCCAGCCTGACCGATCTCGACGTTGTCTTCAGTGGCCTGCCGCAGGGTCTCGGCGCGCAACTCGCCGCCGGCCTGGCGGCCGGGATCGGTGCGCTGTTGCTGACCTGGTGCGAGCGCCGCTGGCCGGACATTCAGGAAGCGCTGATCGGACTGGTGTTCGTCTTCGCCGCGGCGGCCGGGATCCTGTTGCTGGCGCATCACCCGCATGGCGGTGAGCACCTGCGCGACCTGCTGGCCGGCCAGTTGTTGTGGGTGAGTTGGGACCGGCTGTTGCCCGTTGCACTGCTCTATGTCGGCGTTGTGCTGTTATGGGTGGGACCGGCGCAACGCTGGCCGCGCCTCGGCTTCTATCTGCTGTTCGCCATCACGGTGACGGCGTCGGTGCAACTGGTGGGCGTGCTGCTGGTGTTCACCAGCCTGATCGCCCCGGCCGTGGCGACGCGCGCCTTCAGCGGCAAACGGCGCATTGTCATCGCCTATCTGGTGGGGGCCGCGGGCTATGCCGCGGGCCTTGCACTTTCCCTGTATGTCGATCTTCCGGCCGGGGCGACCGTGGTTTGCTGCTTGTGCCTGCTGGCGCTGGCCGGGCTGGCCTTTTTCAGGCCGGACACCGGCGGGTTATACTGTTCGATCCCAAACAAAAGCAATAGTGCTCCAGATCAGAAGTGGCCGACGAAGACGACGATCTGATGTCCCTCGATTTCACGGTGCCCGGCGCGTTTGAAACGCCGCCGGAGAAGCCCCCTGCGCGCGAAATTTCGCTGGTTCCGCTGGATGAGGAGCGACCGACCGTCGCGCCCGAGCCCGAACCCGAACCCGCACCGGCTCCCGCGAAGGTTCGCGTGCCGCTGCCACTGGCACTGTCGGACGCCGCAGTGATGTACGCCGCCGGGCAGGAACTGGAAGCCATGCGCCGGCTGGAGGCGGCGATCAAGAGCGGTGAAGACCTCGGCGATGCGGCAGTGCGCGCCTGGGGCTGCCTGTTCGAACTGTTGCAGGCTCTCGGCCGCCGTCCGGCCTTTGACGCGCTGGCGCTGACTTTCGCCCGTCGCTTCGAACAATCCCCCCCGACCTGGAATCCGGTGGTCGACGGTCCGCATGTGGCCAGCGAAAGCAGCGGCGGCCGGGCCCACGTTTCACTCTCCGGCGTGCTGAATGCCGGCATCGGCGAAGTCCTCAAACAGGCCATGAAACTTGCGGCGACCAGCACCGTTGTCCGCATGGATCTGGCCAAGCTGGACGATGCCGACAACAACGGCGCCACGTTGCTGATGCGCGCGATGGCCGCCCTGAAGCGGGCAAAGAAGGAAATCGTGTTCGGCAGCCCCGATCACCTTGCGGAGATCCTGGCGGCGAAAGTGGTGCCGGGGGAACGCAACCACGAATCAATGTGGCTGCTGTTGCTGGAGTTGTATCAGCAGGCCTATCGGCAGGAGGCCTTCGAGGAGGCTGCGGTGAATTATGCCGTTACCTTCGAGGTTTCGCCGCCCTCATGGGAGGCGCTGCCGGCGCGGCCGGTCACCGAGGCGCCGCCGGCTTCGTCGGCAGCCGGATCCAAGGCCGAAGGTTTTGTGCTGCGCGGCCAGATGCTGGGCGCCACCGTGGCGGACTTTGCGCCGCTCGAAGCGGCGCTGGTCGGTAGCGATGAGTTCGATATCGATGCGCACAATCTGGTGCGAATCGACGCGGGTAGCGCGGCACTGCTGCTGGATGTCCTCACCCGCCTGCATGCCAGCGGCAAGAAACTGCGCATCATCGGCTTGAGCACGCTGGTGGCGGCCTATCTGGAATCGCTCGGTTTCGCCGACGCGGCCGAGTTGCGCGCCCGCGTGATCTGAACCTTTCCGGCAAGTATTTCCATGGAGCAATATCACGGCACCACCATTTTGTCCGTACGCCGCGGCAGCAGCGTCGCCTTGGGCGGCGACGGGCAGGTCACGCTGGGCAACATCGTGGTCAAGGCCACCGCGCGCAAAGTGCGGCGGCTTTACAACGAACAGATTCTTGCGGGCTTTGCCGGCGGCACCGCGGATGCCTTCACGCTGTTCGAGCGTTTCGAGGCCAAACTGGAACAATACCAGGGCAACCTGTTGCGTTCGGCGGTGGAGCTGGCCAAGGACTGGCGCACGGACCGCATGCTGCGCCGGCTGGAGGCCATGCTCTCGGTCGCCGATCGCGAGCACTCGCTGATCATCACCGGCAACGGCGACGTGCTGGAGCCGGAGTACGGCATCGTTGCGATCGGCAGCGGCGGCGCCTATGCGCAATCGGCGGCGCGCGCGCTGCTGGAAAATACGA
>JBIJDI010000361.1:0-3169 GCA_044344235.1 Sulfuritalea sp.
CCAGTGGAACGACATCATGGGGCTGGAGGTGCGACCGATTGTTTCGCCGCATCCGGTGGAAACCACCATTTTCAATTTCCGCGTGCTGTGGGAAGGCGGCTATCGAACCTATGCCCACCTCGCCGACATCGCGTCCTTCTCCGTGATCGATGCGATGACCTGTTCCGACGCTACCGCACCCGGCATGAGTGCCGATGCCGCCAAGGCGATCAAGGCCGCCTATCTGGAGCCCGCCGACATCAAGAAGATCGACATTGGCGGCGGCATGATCCACGGCAACGCCATCGATTTCGCGGCGGACGAATCACGCCGGCTGCTGCTGGCGCATACCTCGCGAGACCTGACCGACATCGAGCGACGCATCGGCTCGGGGGCCCCGTTCGGCACACTGGATGTGATGATTCCGGGCGAGCAGAACTTCCTGCTGCGCGACGCCAGCGAGTTTCTCAAGAGCTATTTTCCATCGGTATCGATGGAGCGGCTGCACATGCTCCTGAACAACCGGATCGTCACCTTCAATCCGGAAACCATCATTACCCCGGCGGGGAAAGTCCCGCGCGAGATCTACCTCCTGCTGGCCGGCAAGGTCGAAATGCTGACCCAGGAACCCGGCAATTCGCATTTTCTGTTCAGCGGATCGCTACTCGCCGAATCGGCGGCCATCCATAACCAGGCCAGCGAGGAGACCTATCGGTCCGTGGGGTTCGTCCAGGCCTTGCGTCTCCCGGCCGACCTCTATCGCGGCTTCATCGAGCGCTTCTTTTCCGGCACCGAACTGATCGAGGTGCGCCGGGTCGAGGAACGGCTCAGGCACACTTATCTGTTCAGCGATGCCGTCACCAGCACCACGCTTTTTTCTCTGGCCAAGAACTGCACAATTACAGAACTGGATGCCGGCGAAAGCTTCCTCGGCGACCCCGAGCAGATGCATTTGGTAGGCAGGGGACGTCTCACAATGGGCGAAGGTGATGACGCGCAGGTGCTCGGCAGTGGCCAGCACTGGGGTTCCGATGGTCTCTTTCGCGAAATCGCGGAACATGCCCACGACCTTCGAGTCGTGGCAGATACGGCGCGCACCTGCGTCGCCCTGGAAAGCAGCGAAATCTATTCCGTGCCCCTGCGACTGATTTCGCGAATTCCCGTCGTGCGCTGGAAGCTGTTCGAGGCCTTCCGCAATACCCATCCCTACGCCGCTCCCCGCTTTCGAGGAACCCCCCGCTAAGAGATCAAAACTGCCAGGAGACATTGACCATGAACCCTGCCATTGCGACTCGTCCGCCGGCGGTTGCCGGCATGTTCTACCCCGGTGATGCCGCCAGCTTGCAGGATGAATTGGCGACCTGTCTCGCCGTACCGCCAGCGCCGACTTTTGATGCGACCACGAAGGGCCTGCTCAAGGCCATCATCGCTCCGCATGCCGGTTACATTTATTCCGGCGGTACCGCCGGCCATGCCTATGCCCTGCTCGCGCCATTGGCAGGACGCATCCGCCGCGTGGTCCTGCTCGGCCCCTGCCACCGGGTGTCCGTGCGCGGCCTGGCGGCGCCCACCGTAAAGGCCTTCGCCACGCCGCTGGGCAGCATCCCGCTCGACAGGGCCGCGCTGGATGCGCTGGCCGATCTGCCGCAGGTCGTTGCCAGCGACGCCGCCCACGCCCAGGAACATTCGCTGGAAGTGCAACTGCCCTTCCTGCAAACCGTGCTCGGCGAGTTTGAACTGGTGCCGCTGGCGGTGGGCGATGCCAGCGCCGGAGAGGTTGCCGAAGTGCTCGATCGCCTGTGGGGCGGGCCTGAAACCCTGATCGTGATCAGCTCAGATCTGTCGCACTTTCACAGTTACCGCGAAGCGCAATCCATCGACAACGCCACGGTGGCGCACATCCTCGCCCTCGATCAACTCACCAGCTTCGACCAGGCCTGCGGCGCGCTGCCGATCAACGGCCTGCTGGCGGTGGCGCGGCGGCGCGGACTGCGAATCGAACGCGTCGCGCAATGCAATTCGGGCGACACGGCCGGCGACAAGGGACGCGTGGTCGGCTATGCCTCCTTCGCCCTCTACGAGCCGGCAGCGGAGATCGACGCGCTCGGCCAAGCCCTGCTGGTGCGCGCACGCAATGCCATCGCCGCCCGGCTCAAACAGCCGACTCAGGCCGAAACCGATCATCCCGCACTAGCCCGACCCGGTGCCACCTTCGTCACGCTGACGCAGAACGGCGAATTACGTGGCTGCATCGGCTCGCTCGAAGCGCACCGCGTGCTCGATCAGGATGTGCGCGCCAACGCCGTCGCCGCCGCCTTCAGCGATCCACGCTTTCCACCGCTGACGCTGGCCGAGTTGCCGCACACCCGCGTCGAAGTCTCGCTGCTCACGGCGCCGCAGCCGATGAGCTTCAGCAGCGAAGCCGATGCCCTGCGCCAGTTGCGGCCCCATGTCGACGGCGTCATATTCATCGCGGGCCAGCGGCGCAGCACCTTCCTGCCGCAAGTCTGGGAACAATTGCCCGAGCCGCGCCTGTTCATGGCCCACCTCAAGCAGAAGGCCGGCCTGCCGGCCGACTGGTGGTCGTCCGAGGTGGAACTGCAACGCTACGAGGTGCAGAAATGGAAAGAAGCCACGCCCCGATAGAGGGCGTGCCCGCCCGCTGGTGGCATCGCATTGAGGATGGTCGCATCCAGTGCGACCTCTGCCCGCGCAACTGCAAGCTGCACGAAGGCCAGCGCGCGGCCTGTTTCGTGCGCGCCATGCAGGGCGGCGAGATGCTGCTCACCACCTACGGCCGCAGCTCGGGTTTCTGCATCGACCCGGTCGAAAAAAAGCCGCTCAACAACTTCTATCCCGGCTCCAGCATCCTGTCCTTCGGCACTGCCGGCTGCAACCTGGCCTGCAAGTTCTGCCAGAACTGGGACATCTCGAAATCGCGCGACATGGATCGCCTGATGGACGATGCCACACCCGAAGCCATCGCCCGCGCCGCGCAGAAGAACGGCGCGAAGAGCGTGGCCTTCACCTACAACGACCCGGTGATCTTCGCCGAGTACGCGATGGACACCGCCGACGCCTGCCATGCGCTGGGCGTCAAGACCGTCGCCGTCACCGCCGGCTACATGCACCTCGAACCGGCGCGCGAGTTCTATTCGAAGATGGACGCCGCCAACGTCGACCTGAAAGG
>JBIJDI010000362.1:0-3168 GCA_044344235.1 Sulfuritalea sp.
CGTGCGCGGCATCGGTCGCTTGCGCGTGGTCGATGCCTCGATCATGCCGACCATCACCTCGGGCAATACCAATGCGCCTACGGTGATGATTGCCGAACGAGGTGCAGCGCTGATTCGCGCTGCACGGCGCGCCTGAAAATGGCCGACGCGCTGATCGACTATCACAACGGCATCTACGCCTTCGATGCCGGCTACGTCCGGCCTTTGCTGGCCGCGATTTACCTGATCGAAAGCGAGGGTCGCGCCGCGTTCGTCGACACTGCGAATTTCGAAGTCATGCCACGGGCGCTGGCGGCGCTTGAAGCGCGCGGTCTGGGGCCGGAATCCGTCGACTACGTGATCCTCACCCATATCCACCTCGACCATGCCGGCGGCGCCGGCGTGATGATGGAGGCCTTCCCCAACGCCAAGCTGGTGGTGCATCCGCGCGGCGCGCGGCACATGATCGAACCGACCAAACTCATGGCCGGCGTCGAGGGTGTGTACGGCCAGGAACGGGCGCGCAGGATGTACGGCAAGCTGCTGCCGATTGCAGCCGAGCGCATCATTCAGGCCCACGACAACACCGTGCTGCGGCTCGGCTCGCGCGAACTGCTGTGCATCGACTCGCCCGGCCACGCCCGTCACCATATCGCCATCGTCGACCGCCAGACCAGCGGAATCTTCACCGGCGACACCTTCGGCATTTCCTACCGCGAACTGGATGTCGACGGCCGCCCGCTGATCTTTCCCTCCTCGACGCCGATCCAGTTCGACCCGGACGAAATGCGCGCATCGATCGAGCGCATCCTTTCCTTCAATCCCGAGGCCGTCTATCTGACGCATTTCAGCCGGCTGGCGCCGCCCGCCGACCTCGGCCGCGCCGTATTGAGACTGCTCGACCAGTACGTCGCGATTACCCTTGCTGCGAGTGGGGATGAAGAAAAGACGGCGCGCATTCGTGACGGCCTGACCGGACTTCTGCTGGACGAGGCGCGCGCCCACGGCTGCCGCCTGAGCGACGAGGATATCCTTGAAATCTGGCATCTCGACCTGGAACTGAACGCACAAGGGCTCGCCTTCTGGCTGGAGGCCCAGGAAACTCTCTGACCTCGTCGCCGGTGCACGCTTTGCAACATCACCCGAATGGGGGAAGGCGCGGGAAATCAGCTGCGACGCTTTGTCGCACCGCAGCATGCAAACGGCTGTCAATGCAGCGATTTCTTGTCCTAAATCAAATGTCCGATTGGCTTCCTCGGGTTATCCTCGCGCCCCATAAGTTTCAAGTTCCGGAAGTTCGTTTCAACCGCGCGCTGCAGCGCGCTCACGATATAGAGGGCAGACACATGGCGAATAACAACGACGAAGACGTTCCCTTCATGCAGAAGTTGCTGGACAACCACTTTCTGCTCCTGTTCCTGGGAGTAGCTTCTCCCGGCGTTCTATACATCCTCTGGGGCATCATCGACATCATGAGTGTCCCCCTCGCCAAGTAAGCATTCCAGTCAATCAGGGAGAATCATATGAGTGCAATCCTGCCGCCTTCAGAGCGGTTGTGGTGGAAACAGCCGATCGCCGGGCAAGAATGGGCCTGGATCGGTATCGCCTTCGTCTGGGCCATGATCATGTTCGTCATGATGGTCTATTGGCATATCAACGGTAAGCAGAACCTCTCGAACGAGGTCTACAAGACCACGACCGAGATGTTTACCGCGAAGACTGAAGCCTTCGTCAAAGAAAACACCATCCGCACCGAGACCGACCAGAAGATTCCGGTAGCCAAGCCGAACGCCAAGGGCGAAGCCTTCCTGCTCGCGCGCCTCTGGGCCTGGTATCCGATCCTGGAACTGGAAGCCGGCAAGACCTACAAGATCCACCTGTCGTCGGTCGACTACAACCATGGCTTCTCGCTGCAGCCGACCAACATCAATATCCAGGTCATTCCCGGCTATGAGCATGTGGTCAAGATGACCCCGACCAAGGCCGGCACCTACGCCATCGTCTGTAATGAATACTGCGGCATCGGGCACCACACGATGCTTGGCCGTATTTACGTGAAATAAGGGAGGCCATAGATGGCAACTACATACCGTACCTGTCCGCGCACCGGGCTCCAGTTCGACCTCGATGCCGACAAGCTGATGCGATGGAACGCCGTAGCCGGCGTTCTTTGGCTGCTGGTGGGCGGCATCACCGCCCTGCTGGTGATTCTGACCCGCTGGCCGGCGATCAAGCTGCTGCCGGCAGACCAGTTCTACCTGATCCTGACGGCCCACGGCATCGACATGCTGATCCTGTGGATCATCTTCTTCGAAATGGCGGTGCTGTATTTCGCCTCATCGACCCTGCTGCGCTGTCGAATCGCCACGCCATGGCTGGGCTGGGTCCAGTTCTGGCTGATGGTAGTGGGCGGCATCATGACCAACGTCGCCATCTTCCAGGGCGAGTCGAGCGTGATGTTCACCTCCTACGTGCCAATGCAGGCCGCGCCGCACTTCTACCTCGGCATCATCCTGTTTGCCGTGGGTGCGCTGATCGGTTCCGGCGTGTTCTTCGGCACGCTGGTGGTCGCCAAGCGCGAGAAGACCTACACCGGCTCACTGCCGCTGGTCACCTTCGGCGCCCTGACGGCGGCGATCATCGCCGTATTCACCATTGCCTCCGGTGCCGCGATCCTGATCCCGACCTTCGCCTGGTCCATGGGCTGGATCAAGGAAATCGACGCGCAACTGTATCGCATGGTGTGGTGGGCGCTGGGTCACTCCTCGCAGCAGATCAACGTCGCCGCTCACGTCTCGATCTGGTATCTGGTCGCCGCCGTAGCCTTCGGCGCCAAGCCGCTGTCGGAAAAAGTGTCGCGCTTCGCCTTCCTGCTCTACATCCTGTTCCTGCAACTGGCCAGCGCGCACCATCTGCTGTCCGACCCGGGCATGAGCGCCGAGTGGAAGGTGTTGAACACGTCCTACTTCATGTACTTCGCGGTACTGGCCTCGATGATCCACGGCTTCACGGTTCCGGGCGCCATCGAAGCAGCACAGCGCAAGAAGGGCTTCAACAACGGTCTGTTCGAGTGGCTGCGCAAGGCACCCTGGGGCAACCCGGTGTTCTCGGGCATGTTCATCTCGCTGGTCGGCTTCGGCTTCATCGGCGGCATCTCCGGCGTCGTGCTGGGCACCGAGCAGATCAACA
>JBIJDI010000396.1:0-2801 GCA_044344235.1 Sulfuritalea sp.
TGCTGCGCGGCGAGATCTGGCGTGGCGAATTCATCAACCGGCGCAAGAACGGCGAAATCTATACCGAATACGAAATCATCGTGCCGGTACGCCAGGCCGACGGGCACATTACGCATTACATCGGCATCAAGGAAGACATTACCGAACGCAAGAAAATCGAGAAGATTCGCAGCTTCCTGGCACAGACCAGTGCCGGAGACGCCGACGAGACCTTCTTCCGGCAACTGGCCGGGCATCTCGCGGCCGCGCTGGACATGTTCTACGTCTGCATCGACCGCCTGGAAGGCGATGGCCTGACCGCCAGAACCCTGGCGATCTGGTGTGACGATCATTTCGAGGACAACGTCACCTATGCCTTGAAAGACACGCCCTGCGGCGATGTCGTCAGCCAGCAGGTGTGTTGCTTCCCGGCCAGCGTTTCCGCACACTTCCCCCGCGATCAGGTGCTGCAGGACTTACGCGCCGAAAGCTATATCGGCACCACCTTGTTCAGCCACGACGGTCAGCCGATCGGCCTGATCGCCGTGATCGGCCGTCAGCCGCTGGCGAACCGCCCCTTCGCCGAATCCATCCTGAATCTGGTCCGGATACGCGCCGCCGGCGAACTGGAACGGCTGATGGTCGAAGAGAAGCTGCGCGAAGCCATCACCGAACTTGATGCACATCGCCTTCATCTGGAAACCCTCGTTGCGCAGCGCACGGCAGAACTTGTGCTTGCCAAGGAAGCCGCCGAAGCCGCCAACATCGCCAAGAGCGCCTTCCTGGCCAACATGAGCCACGAAATCCGCACACCAATGAACGGCATCATCGGCATGGCCAACATCCTGCGCCGCGAGGGCGTGTCACCTCGGCAGGCCAAACGCCTCGACACCATCGACGCCGCGGCCCAGCACCTGTTGTCGGTCATCAACGACATCCTCGATATCTCAAAGATCGAGGCCGGCAAGCTCTCCCTGGAGCAAGTTCCGGTCGTCGTCAGCAGTCTGATGGCCAATGTAAGTTCTATCCTTTCGGAGCGGGTCAAGGCCAAGGGCATTCATCTGCTGATCGAGACCGGACATTTGCCGCATAACCTGGTGGGCGACCCGACGCGGCTGCAACAGGCCTTGCTCAACTACGCCACCAATGCCATAAAGTTCACCGAAACAGGTACCGTGACTTTGCGTGCCCTCAAACAGGAAGAAACCGCGGAGGCGGTGATGCTGCGTTTCGAGGTGCAAGATACCGGCATCGGCATCGCCCCAGAGGTTATGTCGAAGCTCTTCCGCACCTTCGAGCAAGCCGACAATTCTATGAACCGCAAGTACGGTGGAACAGGCCTCGGACTGGCCATCACCCGTCGACTGGCGGAGCTCATGGGCGGTGAAGTCGGCGCTGACAGTGCGCCGGGGATGGGTAGCATCTTCTGGTTCACCGTAAAGCTGCTGAAGGGCGACGCAGCGACTAAAGCGACGACGGAAACGGTTGTCGACGCCGAAGTGGAGATTCGGCAACGCTACGCCGGCCAGCGCATCCTAGTTGTTGACGATGAGCCGATCAACCGGGAAGTCGCCGTAATGCAGTTGGGGGCTGTGGATCTTGTCGCGGATACGGCAGAGGATGGCGCAGAGGCTGTCGCCCTGGTGCGCAAGAACAGCTACGCGGCCATCTTGATGGACATGCAGATGCCGAAACTGAACGGATTAGAGTCGACGCAGGAGATACGCCGGATTCCCGGATACCGGGACACGCCAATCATCGCCATGACCGCCAATGCTTTTGCCGAGGACAAGGCGAAGTGCATCGAGGCGGGGATGAATGACTTCCTGATCAAACCCTTCCATCCTGACCAGTTGTTTGCAATCCTGCTGCGGGCGCTGAATCAGCGCGAGGGATAGCGACAGGTTTTGGTTGTGCAGCAGCCTTTGGCTATGCCATTGTCAGCAGGCAGCATTCAGTCTTCTGCGGCCGTAGCCTCGTGCAGTCGCTATGTCCGTTGATGGCCCAGACTGTGTAAAAACGCGAGAAGTTATGGGGCGATGCAAGTATTCGGTTCGTAGGCCACTTCCGACTGCCATAGGAGCGTCAAGGCGACCACGTTTGTTGTCCTTTGAGTTGCGGTTCTTCCGGAGCCCCCCTGGGCTGTGCAGTCGTATTGACGACGACATAAGGGGCTTTAGCCCCGCATCTGCGCCATTAGAACCTCAGGGCCAAGAATCTTCATCACTCGCTTGAGGTTATAGGCGAGGACGTGCAGGCTCATTTCCGTACTAACTCGCTTCAGGGTCTTGGTCAGGAAATGCGCGCTCCCCATCCATGACTTGATGGTGCCGAACGGATGCTCAACGGTTTGGCGTCGGATCCGCATGCTGTCGGCGGCTCGATCAAGGCGCGTCTGCATGTCATCGAGCACCGCCTGGTGTTCCCATCGACTGACACGGCGGTAGTCGCTGGGCGTGCATTTCTCTTTGATGGCACACCTCGGGCAATGCGAACTCCAGTAACGACTGATCTTCATCCCATTCTCGATAGCTGAGAAGCGCCAGATCAAACGCTCCCCGGCCGGGCACTGAAACTCATTGGTGGCGGCATCGTAGATGAAGTCTGCCTTGTCGAACCGCCCGCCCGCTTTGGCAGACGAGGTCATGGTCTTCGGAACAATCGCCGTAATCCCAGCTTCGTGACAGGCCAGAATTTCCTCGCCCTTGAAATACCCTCGATCAGCAATGGCCGTAAGAGTTTCGGTTCCGATCGCCGTCCGTGCCTGCACGGCCATCGAAGACAGTTGGTTCCGGTCGATTCCGTCGTTGGTGACCTCGTGG
>JBIJDI010000363.1:0-3147 GCA_044344235.1 Sulfuritalea sp.
CATTGCTCCCAGCGACATCGCCAGCAGAAAATAGGGTGGTCTCAACCCACGCGACAGCATCTCGGCGTGACAGTAGCCGGCCATCTGCTCGACGCGGAGCGGGCTTTCCATCCGGTTGAGGCCACCGTTACCCGGCAAGTCGAGCGTGACGATTTCAGCATCGGCGATGGTCTTGCGAAAGACTTCGGGAAAGCTGCCCCAGTGACGGCTTTCGCGCGTCAGGCCGCGCAGGAAGACCCAGGTACTCATGCGTCGCCTCCCCGATACCACAGCGCCAGGGCTTGCTCGCGATGGCGCTCGCGCGCCGCGCCGGCGGGAAGCCAGCGCGGGTGGCCGCTGGCGGCGCGGGCGAGAAAATCGAGCCAGGACAGATGGCGACGCAGCACGCGCTGCTGGCGATGGCCGATCAGCGGATTGAAGATGCCATGACGCGAAAACAGCTGGCGTGGATTCTTCTTCACCCAGAGCCACGAGCCCATTTCCAGGGTGAGCGGAAGGAATGTGCGACCGGAATGCTCGGCCTGCAGATAAAGGTAATCCCAGAGGTCGCCATGAGTCAGGTACTGCCGGCTTTGCGGCTCGAACAGGTAACTGTGATTGGTGTAGGTCTGGTCGAATATTTCCTTCAGCGCGTGCATTTCGGGCAGGTGCTCGATCGGCAGCGTGGTGTGGGCATGGGGAAACCAGAGGCGATCGTGCAGGCCGAAGCCGGAATGGCAGTCGAGGGCGATACTGAATTCGCGGCTCAGCAACTCTTCTTCGACGACGCGGCAAACCGCCTGGCTCTCGGCTTCCATCGGAGCGCCGTGCGGGCCCTGGTACCACGGCAGCCTGGGGCTGATGCGCTGCCCGCCGATCATGAAGGGCACTCGCTCCGTCGACTCGAGTGGCGCATTGCGCATCAGGTCGACGCCGTTGGGATTTGCGCGGGTGCCGCGCCACATGCCGCCAGGATTGACGATGGGCATGAACACCAGACGCACGGATTCGAGTTCGCGGTGCAGCACGTTATCCCAGCGCAGCCGCGCCACCAGGCTGCGCAAATACACCAGAACAACCTCGGCGCCGATGCGTTCGAGGCCATGCACCCCGCCGAAGAAACCGACGGCGGGCACGTCGAGACCCGGATTCCCCAAGCTGATGGCATAGACGGGAAAGCGCCTTTCGTCGCTCGTCACTTCGCAAACGACACGCGCGGACAGATGGGGGGAGCCCTCCGCGATGATGCCTTCCAGTTCGTTCAGTTCGGCCAGTTCGTGCGCGGACAAGGTATTCATTCGGAAACGAGTCAGAGCCAAGAATACCCGAGCCGGATGCCGGCCATGTGACAAACGCATTACGCCTTGCACGCGCAATTGTCGCAAACCCGCAATGGATTCTTAATCTCGCGTTGCTAGGCTGATGCCGCTCTCCATCCAAATTGACAGGAGTCAGGCAATGAATCTACCCAATCTGCAAAGTCTCATCGATCAACTTTTCGATGATCTGATCACTGTATGGCTGCTCGACGAACTGTGAGCGGAAGGAGCCGGAATGCGCTCGATACTTAGCAAGAAGGTGGCCTATCAGGCACTGTCTCTCGGCGGCGCCCTGCTCTGGGGAATCGTCGAGTTGATCGCCCTGCAACGAGCTCGCGCGGGATTCTCACGGCGTCCGCTCGACACGCCATCACGCTGACGCACTGCAACAAAATCGTGATCGATTCGTAACAATCAAGTCCCAGGATGGGCATCCGCACCCTCACTCATCAAGAAACTCCGGCCTGTCGCGAGCGACGAACATGAACGATCTGCATATCCCCGCCAGCATTGAAACACCGGAAATCAAGTTCGAGTTTTCCCGCCACTGCCTCGCCTTGCGAGGCGTGTCATGTCCGGAGCACGCCACCGGCTTCTATGCGCCGATCCACGCGAGCCTGCAGGGCTATCTGGAAAAGCTGCCCGTCGATGGCCGCGTCGACGTCAACATCGGCCTGCGCTATTCCGACAGTTCGAGCGCCAGGCTGATTCGCGCTCTGATCAGGATGCTCGATAAGGCTGCCCGCAGCGGCCCGTCGATTTCAGTGCATTGGCTGCACGCCGAAGACGACGAGATGGTTATGGAATTCGGCATCGATCTGATGGAGGAGCACGGATCGCTGCAATTCAACATGGTCGTCGCCGAGACGGCCTGACAACACCACCGCCGCGCCGGCAGTCCGATCGGCATTGGCCAAATTCCACGAGAGGCGAACACATCATGAACATGCTCCATCCAACCCACAACACCGCCACGCAGGTAAACCCGCACGGCAAATTGCTGCGGAGCCTGATGGATAATCGCGGCCTTCATTCCGTCTATCAACCCATCCTCGACGTCCGCAGTGGAAGCTATCTCGCGTGCGAAGCACTGATTCGCGGCCCGGAAGGCTCCGAACTGCATACACCGGGCGCGTTGTTTGCGGCGGCAGCGGCGACCGAATGCACACACGAACTCGAATGGTTGGCGGTGGAAACTGCCATCATTCAGTTCGCCGAACAGCATTGCGCGCTGCGACTCTTCCTGAACATGAGTATCAGCTGCCTGCACGCCAGTCGCAAACGCCTGGTCGCGATTCGCCAGGATCTGCTTCGCCTCGGCGTACCACCGTCACGCATCGTCATCGAGCTGACCGAAAACGAGTCAGTGACCGACTTCTCCGATCTGCAGGAAACCTTGCAGGACTTCCGCCGCATAGGCATCCAGATCGCCATGGACGACATGGGCGAAGGCTTTTCCAATCTGCGCATGTGGTCCGAGGTGCGGCCCGAGTTCGTCAAGATCGACCGCCACTTTGTCACAGGCATCGACACCGATCCGCTCAAGCGCCACTTTGTTCGCGCCATGCACGAAATCGCCGATGCCTGCGGCAGCGCGCTGATTGCCGAGGGAGTGGAGACGGAGGAGCAACTGGCGGTGCTGCGCGATATCGGCATTCCTTATCTGCAGGGCTTCGGCATCGCCAGACCGCAACGCGTCATTGCCACCATGCCACACAGCGCCCACCCGGCCGTGACGGCGACGGACAAAAGCATTCTGCTGTTGCCCTCGCGCCCCCACGCAGAACGGCGGACACCGCGCATCGACCAGATCCTGCACGAGGTGCGTCCGGTCTCTCCCGAGACAGAC
>JBIJDI010000054.1:0-11190 GCA_044344235.1 Sulfuritalea sp.
ACGCCCAAGGTAGATCAACGCCAGGCCAACCAGCAACAGCGCATCGACCAAGGCGTCAAGTCGGGCGAGTTGACCGGCAAGGAAGCCGCCCGCATGGAAAAGGGCCAGGAGCGCGTCCAGAAGATGGAAGACAAGGCCAAGGCCGACGGCAAAGTAACGCCGAAGGAGCGGGCGCGCCTGGAAAAGGCGCAGAACGTGGAGAGCCGCAAGATCGCGAATCAGAAGCACGACCGTCAGCATGATCGCAACCACGACGGCAAGAAGGATCGCCCGGCCAAGAACAAGTAAGCAGCCTGTCGCGCACCAAACAAGCCCGCCTTCGCGCGGGCTTTTTATGTCCGAGTCCCTTTGGGCGAGGACGGTATCCCCCTGTGGGATAAGTCCATTTGGATCGCGTAAAATCGCAGCTTCGTGTCCCAGCCTGCGTTCCCTGCCATGAAAAGCTCCGAAATCCGCCAGAAGTTCCTCGACTTTTTTGCGTCAAAAGGTCACCAGGTCGTGGCCTCCAGTTCGCTGGTGCCGCACGAGGACCCGACCCTGCTGTTCACCAACGCGGGGATGAACCAGTTCAAGGATGTGTTTCTCGGCTTCGACAAGCGCAGCTACACGCGCGCCGCGAGCTCGCAGAAATGCGTGCGTGCCGGCGGCAAGCACAACGACCTGGAGAACGTCGGCTACACGGCGCGGCACCACACCTTCTTCGAGATGCTGGGCAACTTCAGCTTCGGCGACTACTTCAAGCGCGACGCGATCAAGTACGCCTGGGAACTGCTGGTCGATGTCTTCAAGCTGCCGGCCGACAAGCTATGGGTCACGGTGTATGCCGAGGACGACGAAGCCTACGACATCTGGACCAAAGAGATCGGCGTTCCGCCGGAGCGCGTGATCCGCATCGGCGACAACAAGGGCGCGCGCTATGCGTCCGACAATTTCTGGATGATGGGCGACACTGGGCCCTGCGGCCCCTGCACCGAAATCTTCTACGACCACGGCGAGCACATCTGGGGCGGCCCGCCGGGCAGCGAGGACGAGGACGGCGACCGCTACATCGAGATCTGGAACAACGTCTTCATGCAGTTCAACCGCGACGAGGCCGGCGTCATGCATCCGCTGCCCAAGCCTTCGGTCGACACCGGCATGGGCCTCGAGCGCGTCTCGGCGGTGCTGCAGCATGTGCATGCCAATTACGAAATCGACCTGTTCCAGGCGCTGATCGCCGCCGCAGCGCGCGAGACCTCGGATGCCGACATGGAAAGCCCGAGCTTGCGCGTGCTGGCCGACCACATCCGCGCCTGTTCCTTCCTCATCGCCGATGGCGTGATCCCCGGCAACGAAGGGCGCGGCTACGTCCTGCGCCGCATCATCCGCCGCGCCATCCGCCACGGCTGGAAGCTGGGCGCGCGCAGCGCTTTCTTCCACAAGATGGTGCCCGATCTGGTGACCGAGATGGGCGTCGCCTTCCCCGAACTCGCCAGCGGCAAGACGCGCGTGATGGAAGTGCTGAAGCAGGAGGAGGACCGCTTCTTCGCCACCATCGAGCACGGCATGGCGATCCTCGAAGCCGAACTGGAACTGATGGAAAAGACCGGCGTCAACATGTTCAACGGCGAGACCGCGTTCAAGCTGCACGACACCTACGGCTTCCCGCTCGACCTGACGGCCGACATTTGCCGCGAGCGGCAGTTGAGCGTCGATAGCGCCGCCTTCGATACCGCGATGACACGGCAGAAGGAACAGGCGCGCGCCGCGGGCAAGTTCAAGATGGCGGCCAATCTCGGCTATGAGGGACCGGCGACGACCTTCCACGGCTACGAGACGCTGGAAGCCAAAGGCAACATCCTCGCCCTCTACAAAGACGGCACGGCGGTCAATGAACTGATCGAAGGCGAGATCGGTGTGGTGGTGCTCGATGACACGCCGTTCTATGCCGAATCCGGCGGCCAGGTCGGCGACGTCGGCGAGTTGCGCTCGACGCATGGCATCTTCGCCGTGGAAGACACGCAGAAAATCCAGACCAGCGTCTTCGGCCATCACGGCGTGGTGCGTACCGGCACCCTGAAAGTCGGCGGTGGCGTTACGGCGAAGGTCGATACCGTGGCGCGCGCCCGCACCATCCGCCACCATTCGGCGACGCACCTGATGCACAAGGCGCTGCGCGAAGTGCTCGGCGCACACGTGCAGCAGAAGGGCTCGCAGGTCGACCCCGACAAGACGCGCTTCGACTTTGCTCATACCCAACCGGTGACGGCTGAGGAGATCGCACGCATCGAGCGCCTGGTCAATGACGAGATCATTGCAAATGCCGCCGCCGAGGCGAGGGTGATGGCCTTGGAAGATGCCCAGAAGACCGGTGCCATGATGCTGTTCGGCGAGAAGTACGGCGACGAAGTACGGGTGTGCACCATCGGCAGCTCGAAGGAGCTTTGCGGCGGAACCCATGTCAGCCGCACCGGCGACATCGGCCTGTTCAAGATCGTCATGGAAGCCGGCGTTGCAGCCGGAGTGCGGCGCATCGAGGCGGTGTGCGGCGACATTGCCGTGGCTCGCGTGCAGCAGCAGCAGGCGCTGCTCGATGCCGTGGCCGCTGAACTCAAGGCGCAGCCGGCGGAAGCTGCCGCGCGCGTGGCGCAGATTCAGGACAACGTGAAGGCGCTGGAAAAGGAACTGGCGCGGCTCAAGTCGAAACTCGCGGCTTCGCAGGGCGACGATCTGATGAGTCAGGCCGTCGACGTCAACGGCATCAAGGTACTCGCCGCGGTTCTCGAAGGCGCCGATGCCACGGCGTTGCGCGAGACCCTGGACAAGCTCAAGGACAAACTCAAGAGCGCCGCCATCGTGCTGGCCAGCACCGGCGAGGGCAAGGTCAGCCTGATCGCCGGTGTCACCGCCGATCTGACGGGAAAGATCAAGGCTGGGGAACTGGTCAACTTCGTCGCGCAGCAGGTCGGCGGCAAGGGCGGCGGCCGGCCCGACATGGCGCAAGCGGGGGGCACCAACCCGGCGGCGCTGCCGGCGGCGCTGGCGTCGGTCACGGCATGGGTGCAGGACCGCGCGTGAGTTGATGACTGCCCGGTTTTTCGGGCGGTGTCAGAAGTCGGTAGAAATTCCCGGCCAGGTGGCCGTGAGCGCCGCCTTGAATTCGTCCTTGATGCGAACCAGCGTCAGCTGCGTGTCGGCCTCGAAGCGCAGCACCACGACCGGCGTCGTGTTCGAAGCGCGCGCCAGACCGAAGCCGTCGGCATACTCGGCGCGCACGCCGTCGATGGTGATCAGTTCTCTCGCGCCGGGCAGCAGTTTGCGGCCGCCCTGTTGCAGCTTGGCCACCAGTGCATGGGGCTCGCCCTCATTCATCTTGATGTTGAGTTCCGGCGTCGAGATGGCATTGGGCAGGTTCTGCAGCGGCCAGTTGGAATCCTTCCAGCGCGAGACGATTTCGAGCAGGCGGGCGCCGGTGTAGAGCGCGTCGTCGAAACCGAACCAGCGTTCCTTGAAAAACATGTGGCCGCTCATTTCGCCGGCCAGAGGTGCGCCGGTTTCCTTCAGCTTGGTCTTGATCAGGGCGTGGCCGGTATTCCACATCAACGGCCGGCCGCCCTGATGGCGAATCGATTCCGCCACCCAGCGCGAGCACTTCACGTCATAGATGATCTGCGCGCCGGGGTTGCGCGTCAGCACGTCGGCGGCGAACAGCATCAACTGGCGGTCGGGAAAAATGATCTCGCCATCCCGGGTGACCACGCCGAGCCGGTCGCCGTCGCCGTCGAAAGCCAGCCCCAGTTCGGCATCCTTCTCGCGTACGACACGCTGCAGGTCGATCAGGTTTTCCGGCTTGGACGGGTCCGGGTGGTGATTGGGGAAATTGCCATCGACTTCGCAGAACAGTTGCGTCACGGTGCAGCCCATGCGGCGAAACAGGTCCGGCGCCACGCTGCCGGCCACGCCGTTGCCGCAGTCGATGACGATTTTCATCGGCCGCGCCAGTTTGACGTCGCCGACGATGCGATCGAGATAAGCCTGCCGCACGCTGGCGTGGCGTACCTTGCCGCGGCCTTCAAGAAAGTCGGCGCTGGTGATACGGCGACGCAGGTCCTGGATCATGTCACCGTAAAGAGTCTGCCCGCCGAGCACCATTTTCAGGCCGTTGTATTCGGGCGGATTGTGGCTGCCGGTGACCGAAACGCAGCTGTCGGTACCGAGTTCATGGGCGGCGAAGTAGGTCATCGGGGTCGGCACCCGGCCGATGTCGATCACATCAATGCCGGTCTGGGTGATGCCGCGGGCAAGCACCCTTGACAGTTCGGGGCCGGAGAGGCGGCCGTCGCGGCCGATGACGATCGCCTTGATGCCGCGCGCGCGGGCTTCGCTGCCCAGCGCCTGACCGATCTGGCGTACCGTTTCCGGGGTCAGCGTGGTACGCACGATGCCGCGAATGTCATAGGCCTTGAAGATCTCGGGTGCGGGTGTGTGCATGTCTGAACTGAAGCCGGATGAATTTGGAGGCGGGATTATCGCACGCTGAATTGAGGCGGCAGATGGGCGTCGAAGTGCGCCAGCAGGCGCTGCGGCATCCAGTCGATGCGGCCGGGGAGGGCGCCGTGCACAAAGCCGACATGGCCCCCGTGATGCGGCACTTCGAAGGTCACGACTGAAGACATGGAGGCGCGCTGCGGCAATGCCGCTTGCGGCAGGAAAGGATCGTTGGCGGCATTCAACAGCAGGGTCGGCGTTTGCACCGCGCCCAGTAGCGGCCCGGCACTGCTCCTTGCGTAATAGTCGTCGGCGCCATTAAATCCGTGCAGCGGCGCGGTGACGGCATCGTCGAAGTCGCGCAGGGTGCGCGCCGCCTTCACACGGCCGACGTCGATCCGGCCGGGAAACAGGCGGTCCTTGGCCAATGCGGCGGGTACCAGCGTGCGCAGGAAGTGCTTTGCATAGACCAGGTTGAAGCCCGACGATAGCGCGGTGTTGGCCGCGGCCAAGTCCAGCGGCGCGCTCACGGCCGCTGCCGCATTCACGATGCCGGATGCCAGAGTGCCTTGCTCGGCCAGCCACTTCAGCAGCGCATTGCCACCGAGCGAAACGCCGGCGGCGAACAAGGCCGGATAGCCGCGCGCATAGAGGCGGCGCAGCACCCAGTCGATTTCCTGGGAGTCGCCGGAGTGATAGGCGCGGGGCAGGCGATTGGGCTCGCCCGAGCAGCCGCGAAAATGCACCACCACGCCGTGCCAGCCGCGCTGCTCGACCGCGTGCATCAGGCGCCGCGCATAGTGGCTGCGCGAGCTGCCTTCGAGGCCGTGAAACAGCACCACGCAGGGCGCGCCGGGCTTGCCGTCAATCCAGTCGAGATCGATGAAGTCGCCATCCGGCGTGTCCCAGCGCTCGCGCCGGTAGCGCGGCAGCGACCCCTTGATCAGCAACGGCCAGATGGTCTGCGCGTGACCGCCGGGCAGCCACTGCGGCGCCAGATAGCGAGGCGTATTCACGGCAGAATTCAGTGAAGAATGCGTGGTGCTTCGCCGATGCTGTCGGGCGGAACCGGCGATGCGTGATGAGCGACCATGCGCCAGCCCAGCGCACCGCGGACATATACATTTGTCGCGGCGACCGGTGCGCTCACCTTCTCGTTGTCCACGGTGGCAATGTGCTCGAGCAGTGTGCTGACCATGGCGAAGGGCGTGGTCACCGCGGTCTGCTGCGACAGGCGCACGCGCAGCTTCCTGCCGTGGGTGAACACATGCTGCCAGGCTTCGCGAATCATCGCGTAGCCGCTCAGGCGCGGCCCGCCCGGGTGCACACAGACGATTTCTTCGTCTTCGGCCCAGACCAACATCATCGCCTCAATGTCGCAGCGTTCCAGCGCCTCGTAAAAGGCGGCTTCAACATCCTGCGGCGTGGCAAAAATCTTCTGGCTGGGCACGGTCAGATCCGGACCTGCTCGTTGACGGTGGCCGCCACCTGTTGCGGCGTGATCCCATTCATGCAGTCGAAATGCCCCAGAGGGCATTCGCGTTTGAAGCAGGGGCTGCACGGCAGGCTTTTCGAAACGACTTTCGCCTGCGGCGACAGCGGCGGCGTATAGGTGGGCGATGACGAACCGTAGAGCGCTACCAGCGGTCGCCCGAGTGCCGCCGCGACGTGCATCAGGCCGGAGTCATTGCTCACCACGCAGCGTGCGGAGGCGAGCAGGTCGATCGCCTGCTCCAGCGAACTGCGGCCGCACAGGTTGAGCGCCGCGCCTTCCGCTGCCCGCACGATCTCTTCGCCGACCGCCGCATCCTTGGCCGAACCGACCAGCCATACCGGGTTCTGCGGCGTGGCGACAAGTCGCGCCAGTGCTGCAAAGTGCTGCGCGGGCCAGCGCTTGGCGGGGCCGTATTCGGCGCCGGGGCAGAAGATCACCGGCGTGGCGTCGAGAGGCAGGTTCAGCGCCCGACGCACGGCCTGCTGCTGTTCCACCGTCGAGCTCAGATGTGCTTGCGGCAGGATCGCCGGCAGCGGCCCGGCCAGGGCGGCATAGCGTTGCACCAGTTGTGGATGCGCGGCGACGTCGAGCCGATGGCGTTGATTCAGCAGCAGGTAGCGACCTTCGCCCTGATAGCCGATGCGGAGGGGAATGCCGGCAAAGAAGGGAACCAGCGCCGACTTCCAGGAATTGGGCAGCACGTAGGCCTGCTGATAGTCGGCGCTGGCCGCATTGCCACCTAAGCGGCGGCCCAAGGCGCGGCGGGCGCCGAAATTGAATTCACCGTGGCCGAAGGGATTGACGATGATGGTGTCGACCTCGGCCATGCGCGAAAGCAGCGGCGCCGACCAGTCCGGTGCCAGCACGTCGATGCGGGCCGCCGGATGATTGCGCTTGAGCAGCGCGAGCAACGGCTGGGCGAGAATCGTGTCGCCGATCCAGGACGGAGCGACGACCAGGATTTTCACGGAAGGACCAAGAGGGCTAGTGGTGGCCCTTGGGGCGCTCGCCGGTGAAACGGTAGACGGTGCCGCAGTAAGGGCAGGCTGCCTCGCCCGACTCACCCTTCAGCACGTCGATGAAGACACGCGGGTGGCGAGCCCACAGCGGCGCGCCGGGACGCGGACAGGCCAGCGGCAGATCGTGCGCGGTAACGGCAACCTGGCGTTGCGATTCGTCGAGAGTGGACATGATTTACCTCAAGCGTGCATTAGACAGGGCTGAGCCAGTCGGCGTGGGCCGGCACTTTGCCGTTGACCACGTCGAAAAACAGGCTCTGGAGCTTTTCGGTGATCGGGCCGCGACTGCCAGCACCGATGGTGCGGTTGTCGAGTTCGCGGATCGGCGTGACCTCCGCCGCCGTACCGGTGAAGAAGGCTTCGTCGGCGATGTAGATGTCGTCGCGCGTCAGGCGCTTGGCGATCACCTTGTAGCCGAGTTCCGCCGCCAGGGTGATCACCGTGTTGCGGGTGATGCCCATCAGCGCCGAAGCGATTTCGGGTTCGTAGATCACGCCATCCTTGACCATGAACAGGTTTTCTCCGGCGCCTTCCGCGACAAAGCCATCGACGTCGAGCAGCAGGGCCTCGTCGTAGCCGTCCTCGGTGGCTTCCATATTGGCCAGGATCGAATTGGGATAGGTGCCGGCGAATTTGGCGCGCGCCATATTTACGTTCACGTGGTGCCGCGAGTAGCTCGAGGTCTTGACGCGGATACCCTTTTCCAGGCCTTCTTCGCCCAGATAGGCGCCCCACGGCCATGCCGCGATGGCGACATGGGTGAGCGCGCCGCGCGGGCTGACGCCCATCTTTTCCGACCCGTAGAAGGCGATCGGCCGCAGGTAACAGGATTCGAGTGCATTGGCGCGCACTACTTCCTTGTGCGCCTCGATCAGCGTCGCCTTGTCATACGGCATCGGCATGCGGTAGATGTGCGCAGAGGCGAACAGCCGGTCGGTGTGTTCTTTGAGCCTGAAGATCGCGGTGCCGGAAACCGTCTTGTAAGCGCGCACGCCTTCGAACACGGAGAGGCCGTAGTGGAGTGAGTGCGTCAGCACGTGGGTGGTGGCATCGCGCCAGGGCACGAGCTTGCCGTCGTACCAGATGAAGCCGTCACGGTCGGCCATGGACATGGTGGGTCTCCAGCATTGCGTTGTATAGAAGTGTGATTTTAGCAGGGGCGCTAAAATGCGGTCATGAATCGTATCTGGAAGCCCAACGTCACCGTCGCTGCGCTGATCGAGCGCGAGGGCCGCTTTTTGCTGGTGGAAGAGGAAACCGAGGACGGCCTGCGTTTCAACCAGCCGGCAGGCCACCTCGACGAAGGCGAGTCGCTGGTCGCGGCGTGCGCCCGCGAGGCGCTTGAGGAGACCGCCTGGGGCTTCACGCCGACCGCGCTGGTGGGCATCTACCAGTGGCCCCGGCCGCAGGGCGACATCACCTATCTGCGCTTCGCATTTTCCGGCGAACTGGGCGAGCACGAAGCGGGCCGAGCCCTGGATGCCGGCATCTTGCGCGCCGTGTGGATGACCCCCGACGAAATTCGCGCCAACGCAGACCGCCATCGCAGCCCGCTGGTGTTGCAGTGCGTGACCGACTACCTCGCCGGGCGGCGTTTTCCGCTTGAACTTTTGAGGCACTACGATTGACAGCCATGTCCAAGGGAAAAATCATTGTCGGATTGTCCGGCGGCGTCGATTCGTCGGTCGCGGCGCTGCTGCTCAAGCGCGAGGGCTACGAGGTGATCGGCCTGTTCATGAAGAACTGGGAAGGCGACGACACTGACGAGTATTGTTCCTCGAACGAGGATCTGGTCGCCGCCGCGGCTGCCGCCGATGTGATCGGGATTGATTTCGAGGCGGTCAATTTCGCCGCCGAATACCGTGAGCGGGTATTCGCCGATTTCCTGAGCGAATACCAGGCGGGCCGTACGCCGAACCCCGATGTGCTGTGCAATTCGGAAATCAAGTTCAAGGCCTTCCTCGATCACGCCATTGCGCTCGGCGCTGACAAGATCGCCACCGGCCACTACGCGCAGGTGCGCGAGTTTCTCGGCGAGTGGCAGTTGCTCAAGGCCGAGGACGGCACCAAGGACCAGAGTTATTTTCTTCATCGCCTGAATCAGGCCCAACTGGCGAAGACGCTGTTCCCGGTCGGCCATCTTTACAAACGCGATGTGCGCAAGATCGCCGAAGAGGCCGGTCTGCCGAACCACGCACGCAAGGACTCCACAGGCATCTGCTTCATCGGAGAGCGACCCTTCCGTGAGTTTCTGGCGCGCTACCTGCCGAAGCAGCCGGGCGAGATCCGCGTACTCGGCACCGATCGTGTGGTGGGCCGTCACGAGGGCCTGAGTTACTACACCTTGGGCCAGCGCGAGGGTCTAGGCATCGGCGGCGTCAAAGGCGCGCCGGAGGAGCCCTGGTTCGTCACCGGCAAGGACATGGAGAAGAATGTCCTGTGGGTGGTGCAGGGCCACGAGCATCCGGCCCTGCTCTCGGGCAGTCTGGTGGCGAAAGACCTCTCCTGGGTGGCGGGACGCGCGCCGCACACGCACTGGGTCTATGCGGCGAAAACGCGTTACCGTCAGCCGGACGCGGCCTGCGAGGTCGAGCGGATTTCGGCTGAGGCGTGCGAAGTGGTCTTTGCTGCTCCGCAATGGGCGGTGACGCCAGGACAATCGCTGGTGCTCTACGAATCACGGGTGTGTCTGGGTGGCGGCATCATCGCAACACATCAGGCGCCAAGAGAATGAAACCATGCAGAAAGTCCTTGTACCGGCAATGAGGAACGGGCCCAGAATATTTTCTGGGCGGCATGCCCTAAAAAATTACTGGAGGAACAAAAAGCATGAATAAAGCTGAACTGATTGAAATCGCCGCCAAGGAAGCCGACATTAGCAAGGCCGCGGCGGGCAAAGCTCTCGACGGCATCATGGCTGCAGTAGTGAAAGCGGTATCCAAAGGGGATAACGTGACTCTCGTTGGCTTCGGCACCTTCAAGGCGGCCAAGCGCGCTGCGCGCACCGGCAAGAATCCGAAGACCGGCGCCACCATCAAGATCCCCGCCACCACCGTGCCGAAGTTCAGCGCGGGTTCGGGTTTCAAGCTGGCGGTTTCCGGCAAGAAGGCCAAGAAGTAAGCGCGATAGCCATTCGCCTGAAGGGGCCCGCCATGCGGGCCCTTTGCATTATGTCCGAGTCCCTCTGGGCGAGGACGGTATCCCCTGGTGGGATTGCGGTCCGGATTTTTCGGTTCGAAGACAAGCAAATGACTGGTTGCGCGGGATATGATTCCTGCTGACATTGATTTTTGGGAGGTTCAGCATGATCACCACACAAAACAAGGACCATCTGGTCGAGTTCGCCGTGTTTGGCGAATTCACTCTGGCTGACTTCAAGGAATTCGAGGAACTGGTTCTTCACGAGATCAACTTCTCGGGACCGGTGAGCCTGCTGGTCGATCTGCGCGACATGGCCGACTTCACGCTGGACGTGGTGTGGGAGGAGATTCGTTTCTCCCAGCAGCACTCTGGCGACTTCAAGCGCATTGCTGTAATCACCGACAGCCAGTGGGTAGCCTGGAGCGCTTGGCTGGAGCAATTGTTCGTCAACGCCGATGTGACGGTGTTCGAGGATGAGGCCGAGGCCCGCGCCTGGCTCGCCGAAATAGACGAATGACCTCGTTGTCGGGAAATTCGCTGACACATCTGCTGGTGAGTGTCGAGGACCTCGCCGCGCATCCGGAATGGCTGGTTTTCGACTGCCGACACGATTTGAAGAATACCGAATACGGCCGGCAGGCCTATGCGCGCGGTCACATTCCCGGCGCGCTGTTCCTTCACCTCGATGACGATCTTTCGGGCGCCAAGGACGGCCGCAATGGCCGTCACCCGCTCCCCGATGTCGCCGACTTCGCCCGACGCATGTCGGCCTGCGGCGTCGATGCGACGACGCAAGTGGTGGCCTACGACAACGAAGGCGGAATCTTTGCGTCACGCCTGTGGTGGATGCTGCGCTGGCTGGGACATGACAAGGTGGCCGTGCTGGATGGCGGTCTGGCCGGCTGGAAGCGCAGCAAGCGGGCGCTGGAGGAGACGCTGCCGGTGGTAACTCCGCGCGTATTCACGCCGCAGCCGCGCAACATGACTGTCGACGGCGGGCAGGTGCTGTCCGAGCTTCAATCGCAGAAAATGTTGATCGTCGATGCGCGCAGCCCGGAACGGTTCCGC
>JBIJDI010000055.1:0-11175 GCA_044344235.1 Sulfuritalea sp.
TCGAAGCCGAAGGACGGAATCGATACCGCGTACTTGCCTTCTTCAAGCAGCGCAGCGGCCAGCATCGCTGCCGCCGTAACCGCACCCTGGCCGCCCCGGCCATGAAAGCGAACTTCGTACATCCCGTCTCCTCCAGTTCGGCGGGGCTCTTTGGCCCGGCCTCTTGTTTGCGTCCCTGAAACCTATTATCCCGCTTATGTTCCTGCGACGACCTTCCAGCCCGGTTTGGCGGCCGGGCCCGCGATTCCGCCACCGCGCACCGGCAAGTGCATCAGTGCAAGCCCCTGCGTGAAGGCGGCTCGCAGTACCAGCGTGAACTTCAAGAACCAGCCGGTGGCAACCACCATGATCCCGGCGCCAATGATCAGCCCTGCCCGCCCCGGCATCCCCGCTAGCGCTGCAATGACAAAGAGTGCCGGCAGGACGTGACCCAATATGGCCAGCCGCGACGCGATCCCGTTCAATATCTTCAAGGATCCTTCGGGTGCGCCGTCAGCCACCAGACCGCCAAGATACGCCTTCCAGACGAATGCCCGAATTGCGATTAGTGCAATCAGGCCGACCAAAACCGGAGTTGTCGGCTGCTCGGACGACAACGCCAGCACGCAGGCGAGAAAGCCTCCACCTTCCGCAAGACCGGTCGCCATCATCAGGGAGATGCTGCGCGGATGCCGCCAGGTGGGGATGCCCTTGTTGGCGGCCAGAATCCGCGCCTGGCTGTAGAGGAAGGCCAGCCCCAGAATTCCCGTCAGGATCACGAACAGCGGCCGCAGGGTCAGCACCGCCAACGCGCCCGCCGCAAACAATACCAACGCCACCACCGCCTCGCGCGTCATCCACGAGGTAGCAAAATGGCGATAGACATTCAATGCACGCCACGGCCGCCCGATCTCAAACCAGACGCAGGTGAGACCCGTGCCGATCAGCATCATGCCCAGCAGAATTGCCATTCGGGTCGCTTCCGTTTCGGCACCGATGATTGCCGTAAACAGCAGCAAGGCACCACCGGCGCCGCCGGCGATGAAGTTCGCCGCTGCTCGCCAGTCCCAGTTGCGCTGCTGTCGCGGGGATATCAGATCGCCCGCCTTCTTCGCACGGTTCTTCATGACTTGTCCCATATGTAATACACGCCGGGCTCGGTGCCGAGTTCCTCGTGCATGCGGAAATGTTGCGTTTCGCCGAGCAAGCGGCTGACATTGCTCGCGGGATCGTCGATGTCGCCGAATTCCATGGCGCCCGAAATGCATGAATTGATACAGGCCGGCGTCACCTCGGGATGGACGCCCGGCGTGCGCCCGGTGACGGCTGCTTCATCGATGCGATCGACGCAGAATGTGCACTTCATCGACACCGCGATGCGCGCCGGATCGAAACGTATGGCCTCCGAGGGCAAGGGCTGATCGCCATAGGCGTAATGCGAGGCATGCACGATCGAGCGGGCGTCATAGGGACAAGCCATGACGCAGTTGGCGCAACCAATGCACAGGTCGTAATCGATCGCCACCAGCCCATCGGCGCGCTTGGTGGTCGCCTTGGTCGGGCACACTTCTTCGCAGGGCGGATTGCCGCAGTGCATGCAAGCCATCGGCAGGAAGGTGCGGCGCACGTCGGGAAACTCGCCGGTTTCCAGATCGAGCACGCGCCGCCACTGGATTCCGGGTGGCGTCGCATTGGCATGCTTGCAGGCCGCGGTGCAGGTCTGGCAGCCGACGCAGCGGCGCAGATCGATGGTGGTCACATAGCGCGTCATGCTGCAATCCTCTCCATCTTCCGCACTTGAACCTTGACGATGTCCGCCCCCGACCCGGTGGCGTCGGTCAGTTCCAGCGACATCGGCGCGATGGTGTTGAGGCTGGGCATGTCCAGGTCCTTGGCATAGGGCTGGGCCCAATGATCGAACTGGCCGAGGATGACCAATGTGTCCGGCCGGATTCCCTGCGCCAGCACTGCGGCGCCGTAGGTTGCGCCGATGTGGGACCGCACCTCGATGCGGTCGCCGTCGGCGATTCCGTAGCGCGCCGCCGTCTTGGCGTTCATGATCACGCCAGCATGGCCGCGGATGTTCTGCGAGACTTCGCGCATCAACTCGATGCCGACATTGCCGCCGGCGTGATACTGCATGCTCTTGCTGGCCAAGAGCCAGAGCGGGAAGTCTTCCACTTTCGCCCCGGCATTCACCAGCGCCGCATCCCAGCGCCCGGGCACGTCGTGCCATTCCGGCAGTGCGGCGTATTCCGACAGTTGCTCATCCCACCAGGCCATCTTGTTCTCGTGCAGGCGATTGCGCAGTTCGCGGCCGACGCGCAGCAAGCGCTCCTGGTAGGGCAGTTCGTAACGCAGGCCCTGCTTTTCCATGGTCGGGCTCAGGTACCACTCGAGCCGCGACATGGGCACCGTGTAGAAACCATGCTCCTTGAACCAGGACAGGTCGAGGGTTTCCCTGCCCTCGGACAGCACGGTGGTTGCCGCGCGACACACCGCATCCCAGACGACCTCGGGCGCATGTTCGCCCTTCGGATCGAGGCTGAAGTCGTAGTCCGCGCCCTTTAGTGGCGACACGCCGGCAGCCCCGCGATTGATCGCCTCGTTGTACTGCTCGAGCAGACCGGTGCGCCGCGCCAGTTCGTTGGTAATCCAGGTGAAGTCGCGCGTATCGCCCTGCGCCGCCACCGCAGGCTGGCGCAGCGCGACGCCTTTGTGGTCCCAGAACTGTTCCATGAACTTGGTGCCACCGACGCGAATCATCTGCACCGACTCAAGATCCGTAGCTTCCGGCAGCAGAAGGTCGGCCATGTAGTTGGTCTCGTCGACCGTATAGGCAAACGCGACCGTGAACGGGAAAGTAGCGATGGTCTTGACCAGCGTCTGGGTTTCCCAGAATGAAATCGCAGGATTGGTACGATAGATGAACCAGACGTCGGGCAAGGTCGGCTGCGGCATGTCCGAACCGGCCGGCTGTTCGCGCTGGAACATCCAGGCCAGTTGGGTCGGGCCGAGCGCCTGGCTCCACGCCGTGTTGCCGACAATCGGCACCAGCGTCTTGTGCATGTTGCGACCGGTCGGCTTGACCGCCCAGTTGGCCTTGTCGGTGGCATTGAACTTCTGTGCCATGAAGCCGTCTTCACCGGGCAGGACGCTCTTGTGACGGTTGTCATGCGGACGATTCAGGCGAACCGTGGTGCCCACGGTGCCTCCGGGATTCTCAAGCGCGCCAACCAGCACCGCAAGCATGGTGCGCGCCCAGCAGCATTCGAAGGCGCCCCAGCCGTTGTTGACCGACTTGCCGAGAATCACCGCGACCGGTCGCAAAGGCAGCGTCACGCCGTCGATCACCGTGGTGGCGCCTACGCTGGCGGCGTCCAGATATTCGTTGGCGATACGGCGGATGTTGGCAGCCGGAACATCGCAGATCCCCTCCGCCCATTCCGGCGAATACTTCTCGATATGCTCGACGAGCTTGGTGAATGCCGTTACACCTTCGACGCTGCCCATCTCCCGCACTTCTTCATCGGCGTCGACGCTGACGGCCCCGCTGACCGCGAATTTTCCGGAAAGGGCCGGCACCACGCCAGCAGTATCGAATGGCACGGCCTTGCTGTTGGCCATGTCCCAGACCAGTGGCTTTCTGCTTGCCGCATCGCGCAGGTAGAGGCCATCGGGTCCGACCAGGTAGGGCGAGGATGTCCTGTCGCGCAGGAAGGGAACGTCAAGCTCATCCTGCTTGTGCTCAATCAAAAGCACATGCATCAGCGCAAACATGAAAGCCGGATCAGTCTTGGGCCGGATCGGCACCCACTCCGCGGAGCAGGCTCCTGTCACCGACAGATGCGGCTCGACCTGAACCCGCTTGTAACCGCGGATGCGCGCATCGGCATGCCGGGTCACGGCGCACGGACCACCGGAGGACTCGACGTTGGCACCCAGCGAAATCACATAGCGCGCCAGGGTGGTATCGGCAGCAACGGTAAAGGCGCGGTGCCAGAACTCGCCGTACAAATGCTCGGAGTGAACGCACTTGACGCCCTGCCCCGACCCGAAACTGTAGTCGATCGGGCCCCACGCCGAGAGAAAGGCGGGGAAGGTGCCCATGTACATCGCAGGCGTACCACCGTGACCGAAGGACGCCGCCAGACGCGGTACGCCCGACTCGTCCAGCACGCCCTTGGCACGGGTGGCCTTGAGTTTCCCGGCGACCAGGTCCAGCGCCTCGTCCCACGAGATGGGGACAAATCCCGGATCCTCGTCGCGGCCCTTCTTCGGATTGGTCCGCTTCATCGGCGACAGGATGCGATTCGGGTTGTAGGTTTTCTGCACCAGACCGTAGGCCTTGACGCATACCTTGCCCTTGGCCGGATGGATCTCGGCCGCGGCAAAGTTTGGCTCGACCTCGGTCGCCACCCCATCCACCACCTTGACCGTCATGAAATCGGGGCCGGAAACGCAGTTGTAGCAATACGTGGGAATGTGCTTGACGGATTTTGGTTGGACGGCTTCCATGCTTTTCCCTCGACTCAATGAACGCGTTCAGGATGTGAATAGACGCAATGGCGCTCGCCGCGCACAAAGCCGACCAGCGTTACACCCGACTCGATCGCTACCCTGACCGCCATGCCGGTGGGCGCCGAAACTGCGGCGACTACTGCAATGCCGACGGCGGCCGCCTTCTGCACGATCTCGTAACTGGCGCGACTGGTCATGAGGACGAAGCCGCCATCGAAAGCCTTGCGCTGCGCGGCCAGGGATCCGATCAGTTTGTCGAGCGCGTTGTGACGCCCGACATCTTCCCGCACCAGATCGATCTCGCCGTTGAAGTCACACCAGGCGGCCGCATGCACTGCGCCCGTCAAATGGAAAAGATGCTGCATTCCCTGCAAGGCAGACAGGGCACCGGGCAGAGCGTCCTCGCTCAATACCGCAGACGAGCGGACGGTGGCGACCCGCTTGGCCAGTTGATCAAGGCTTTCCGTGCCGCACAGACCGCAACCGGTGCGCCCGGCAAGCGTTCGCCGATGTTCCTTGAGGAGATGAGCGCGCTCGGCAGAGAGCTGCATCTGCACTTCGATGCCGTTCTCCCGCTCGACGATCTCCAGATCGTGAATCTCGCCGGGACGCCCAACGAGGCATTCGCTGAGGCTGAAGCCGAGGGCGAAATCTTCCAGATCCTGCGGTGTGGCAAGCATGACCGCGTGGGAAATGCCGTTGTACACCAGCGCCACAGGCACCTCTTCGGCGACCGTCTCCAGTGAGGGGGTAGCAACGCCACCCGCCCAGCGCTGCGCGCCGTATCTGTTATGTGCCTCGATGCCCACAGCCGCTTCGCGTTCCATCGCCCGCCTCGCCTGAGATTGCAGGAGCCAAACTTACCCCTACTTCCATTACGATACACTTTACCCAGCAGTTGCGCAACAATTTTGTATCACATTAGAGTTGTCTTATACTGCGGCCTGAACCGGGATGCATCCCCTACAATGCCGGGGCCGATTCGACCTCGCATCAAGCCGCACCGGCGCTGGAAGGCGCCAGTCTCCCGTATAGGAAAAATGTGAAGAGCCGATATATCAGCCAGTGGATCAAGGACTTCCTCGATCAACACCCCACCCGCGCCAACTCGCTGATCATCACCGTCTATGGCGACTTCATCGCCCCGCACGGCGGGACGGTCTGGCTGGGGAGTTTCATCAAACTGGTGGAGCCGCTGGGCCTCAACGAGCGCATGGTGCGCACCAGCGTCTATCGCCTGTCCCAGGAGAAATGGCTGGTTTCCGAGCAATTGGGCCGAAAAAGCTATTACAGCCTGACCACCTCCGGCCGACGCCGCTTCGAACATGCCTATCGCCGGATTTATTTCGCTCCGCAGGACACCTGGACCGGAGAGTGGCAACTCGTCATGATCCCCACCTCGCTCGGCGGCGCCCCGCGCGATGCCCTGCGCAAGGAGCTGGCCTGGGCAGGCTACGGAGCGCTGGCCTCGGGCATACTCGCGCACCCCTCCGCCGACACCGAAGCCTTGCTCGACATCCTTCAGGAAACAGGCGCCCACGACAAGGTCGTGGCGATGAAGGCCGTAAATATCAGCGCCCTGACCAGCAAGCCGCTGCAGGAACTGGTGCATGAGTGCTGGAATCTCGATGCACTGTCGGCGAAGTACCTTGATTTCATCGAACTGTTCCGGCCGGTACTGCGAACCCTGCGCGCAGCCAGCGACCTCGATCCCGAGCAGTGCTTTCTGGTGCAGACGCTGCTCATGCATGACTTCCGCCGCGCGCTGCTGCACGATCCGCAATTGCCCTCGCAGCTGCTCCCCGCCAACTGGAGCGGGGGCGTCGCGCGCCAGTTGTGCCGCGACCTTTACAGCATTACCTATCCCCTGGCGCAACAGCACCTGCTTTCGGTCTGCGAGACCGCCAACGGCCCGCTGCCTCCCGCGGCACCATATTTTTACGGGCGTTTCGGCGGACTGAAACCGCCTTCCGCATCGAACATGCCCCGAATCCCGGCAAATTGATGGAGATCAACCGATACATTAAGGCTAAACTTTATTGTAATTTCTGTATCTGTTATAGTGGCTCCCCGGCACCACCCTGTTGATCGCGCGGCACCTTGGGAGTCAGACCATGAGCAATTCATTGCAGTCCGCAACAGACGCCGCCGCGAAATACCGTGCGATGAACGAATTGTTCCGACTGGCAGCCGCCTCCGGACGCACCACCCTGCATCAGGCCGAACTGGGCAGCCTGCTTTCAGGTCTGGGCATCAGCTTCGCCGCGGCTGTCCCGGCGGGCCCGCTCGCGCTTCGCATCAGCCTGAACAACACCCGCGAATTCGGCATGGTCATCAGTGCCGGCATGGGCGGACCCGATGCCGATCTGGATGAAAGCAACTTCAAAAAGGATCGCGCCTCGGTCTATGCGGCCGTCGAGCTGACCGATGCGGAAGGCTTCCTGGACCTCTTCAAGCGCACCCTGGCGTATCAGAGGCTTGCCAGGATCGGCCGGCAAGCAGGTGGCAGCCCCCCCGACGCCCCGCTAAAGACCTGTTTCGAACACATTCTCGAATTCGCCAAGACCTTTTCGCCGGGCAATCCCGACGCCGGGTTCGTGTTGCAGAATCTTGAGCTCAACCCCGCCCACGTTGGCGACGGGATTACGGTACACACAGCGCATTGCGAGTTCGGCACGCCTACTGCGAGTCGTCTGCCCCGCCCCATCCACAAGATCGCCAAACTCATTCATCCGGCGTCGATCGGCATCATCGGTGTCTCGTCTGCCAACATGAATTTCGGCCGGATCATTCTGCGCAACCTGATGGGCAGCGGCTACAGCAAGGAGCGCTTGTGCATCATTCGTCCGGGCGAAACCGAGATCGATGGCATCAAGTGCGTCGAAAGCCTGAAGGCGCTGGACCACAAGCTCGATCTGCTGATCGTGGCGGTCGCTGCCAGCGCCGTGTATGAACTGGTCGATGAAATCATCGAGACCGACGCTGTCGAATCGGTGATGCTGATTCCCGGCAGCCTGGGCGAAACCAAGGCCAGCCGGGAGCCCGCCGCCGCATTGGCCGAACGTATCAACACGGCCCACGGCAAGCCCGGCGGCGGCCCGATCTTCCTCGGCGCAAACTGCCTCGGCGTGGTATCCCACCCCGGCTCGTATGACTCCTGGTTCATCCCTCTGGAGCGGCTGCCGAAGCCGCAGAAGAAGCCGGAAAGAAACTCGGTGATGCTGAGCCAGAGCGGCGCCTTCATGATCACCCGCCTGAGCCAGAACCCATGGCTCGATCCGCGCTATATGCTGGCGCTGGGCAACCAGACCGATCTGACCCACGGCGACATGCTGAGCTACTTTGCGGAATTGCCGGAAATCGAAACGCTCGGCATCTACATCGAGGGCTTCAAGGATCTGGACGGCCTCGACTTCGCCAGGTCGGTGCGCAAAGCCGTGCTGAACGGCAAGCAGGTCGTGGTCTACAAATCCGGCAAGACGGCTCCCGGCATCGCCGGCGTCATGGGGCACACCGCATCCATCGCGGGCGGCCCGGTTCTGTTCGATTCCGTAGTGCGGCAGGCGGGAGCCATCGTCGCCGAGGACTTCAACAGTTTCGACGACCTGTTCTACATCGCAGGCGCGCTGCACAAAAAAAAGATTGGCGGCAATCGCCTCGGCGCCATCAGCGGTGCCGGTTTCGAAGCGGTCGGCATGGCCGACACCATCGAGTCGGACACGTTCGCAATGGCCATGGGTGATCTGGAGCCTGGCACGATCCGGACTCTGGAAGAAATACTGCTGGCCAAGAAGCTCAATGCTCTGGTGGAGGTCAGAAATCCGATCGACATCAATCCGGGCGCCGACGACGAAGCGCATCTGCAAATCGTCGAAGCCTTTTTGCAGGATCGCAACATCGACGCCGTGGTGGTCGGACTCGATCCGACGGCGCCCTCGGTGCGGGCGCTGGAAACGAGCAAACTGCGCCCCGGTTTCGATATCACAGACCCGAAGAGCACGGTGCATCTGATGCCGCCCCTGGTCGATCGCAACGAGAAGCCCATCATCGGCATCGTGGATGGAGGCAAGCTCTACGACGCCATGTGCGCCAGCCTGATGGACCAGGGTGTCTGCGTCTTCCGCAACTGCGCACGAGGCACCAAGGCGCTGGTGCGCTATGTCGAGGCACGCCTGTATGCCGACTCACTCAAGAACCGCCACTGAAACAGACCCACTTCAATCGAGGACACATCATGAGCGAACCACTGAAAGCCGGCCTCTCGGCCACCCGCCGCGTTGAAATCGACCGCGACCGCACGATCAGCTTCATGGGCGACGACTGCCGCGTCTACTCGACGCCCAACCTGCTCTACGACATCGAGATGGCCTGCCGCGATCTGCTTCTGGAACACATCGAAGCAGGCAAGGACTCCGTCGGCACCCGGGTGGAACTGGATCACGTTGGCGCCACGATGCTCGGCATGTGGGTCGAGATCACGGTGACTCTGACCGAGGTCAATGGCGGAGCGGTTTGCTTTGACTTTACCGCGCGGGACTCGGTGGAAGAAGTAGCGCGAGGCAAGCACAACCGCTTCATCGTCGGTGTCGAGAAGACTGCGCAACGGCTCAAGGCAAAGCTGGCCAAAGCAAGCTGAGTCTGGCCTGCTTGCGCCCGGAAAAATCCGGGCGGCGCAACCGAAGTCCTGCGTCAGAGCGTCATTCCCCGGCTGCCTAGTCGGCCGGCGGTGGCGTCTGATCGCCGAACAACTCCTCGATGAAGCCGAAGCGCGTGAAGTCACGTACCCGCATCGGGTACAGAATACCGTCCAGATGGTCGCACTCGTGCTGCACGACGCGCGCATGAAAACCGTCTACCGTACGCTCGAAACGCCGGCCGGTTTCGTCGAAGCCGGCGTAGCGCAGCTGCTTCCAGCGCGGCACCCAGCCGCGCAAGCCGGGCACCGAAAGGCAACCTTCCCAGCCTTCTTCCTCTTCATCCGAAAGCGGAACCAGTTCAGGGTTGATCAGCACCGTATCCGGCACGACCGGTGCGTCCGGGTAGCGGGGATTCGAGATGGAACCGAATATCACCACGCGCAGGTCAACTCCGATTTGCGGCGCGGCCAGTCCAGCGCCATCGAGATGCGCCATTGTGTCGCGCATATCCTGCAACAGCTCCGCCAGTAGCGGGGTCGCGAAGGCCGTCACCGGCTGGGCTATGCGGAGCAGACGCGGATCGCCCATGCGCAGTACTTCACGAATCATGCTTCGCAAATACCTTCGATGACCCGGCGAACGCGAGTCATGGCCAGTTGCAGCACAGCCTCGAGGCTGTCGAACTTGATGCCGTGCAGGGAATCCGCACGGCCCGCCGCCCAGTTGGACACCACGCAAAGTGCGGCGTAGGGCAGTTCCAGTTCGCGCGCCAGTCCCGCCTCGGGCATGCCGGTCATGCCAACGATGTCGGCGCCGTCTTTCGCCATGCGGTTGATCTCTGCGGCAGTTTCCAGACGCGGCCCCTGCGTGGTGGCATATACCGCGCCATCAATCACGTCTTCGCCGATCCTGCGCGAAACATCGAGCAGGAGCTGGCGCACCGCCGCGTCGTAGGGCTCGGTGAAATCGACATGAATCACCGGACCGTCACCGCCCGACTGAAACGTCATCTCTCGGCCCCACGTGTAGTCGATGATCTGGTGCGGCACCACCAGCGCGCCGGGGCCAAGGTCGCCGCGAATGCCACCGACGGATGCCACCGAAACAATTTGCGTCACACCCGAAGTTTCCAGGGCATGGATATTGGCGCGGTAGTTCACCAGATGCGGAGGAATCGTGTGCCCGTAGCCGTGGCGAGCGACGAAAACCACGTCACGGCCGCCAATGCGGCCGAAGGTCAGCGGACCGGAAGGCTCGCCATACGGTGTGCGCACCACCTCGCGGTGCGACACATCCACGCTCGCCAGCTGGGTCAAGCCGCTGCCGCCAATGATACCAAGCATAAAAATCTCCTGAAAATTCAATCGATACGGCGCGCTGGACGTGTTATAATTTTTGGCTTTTTCCGCGTCGCAATAACACCAAGGCCACTATGTCCCGCGCCCTCAGAAATATCGCCATTATCGCCCACGTTGACCACGGCAAGACCACCCTGGTCGACCAGTTGCTCCGTCAGTCCGGCACCTTCGCCGCCCATCAGGCTGTTACCGAGCGGGTAATGGATTCCAACGATCTCGAAAAAGAGCGCGGGATCACCATTCTTTCGAAGAACTGCGCCATCGACTTCGAAGGCACCCACATCAATATCGTTGACACACCCGGACACGCCGACTTCGGCGGTGAGGTCGAGCGCGTGCTGTCCATGGTCGATGGTGTGCTGCTGCTGGTAGACGCCGTCGAAGGCCCGATGCCGCAAACCCGTTTCGTCACGCGCAAGGCGCTGGCACTTGGTTTGAAGCCGATCGTGGTGGTCAACAAGATCGACCGTCCGGGCGCCCGGCCCGATTGGGTCATCAGCCACACCTTCGACCTGTTCGACAAACTCGGCGCCACCGAGGAACAACTCGATTTCCCGGTCGTTTTCGCCTCGGCGCTGAACGGCTTCGCCATGCTCGACGCGAGCAAGCCCGGTACCGACATGCGCCCGCTCTACGAGGCCATCGTCAAGCACACGCCGCAGCCTGACGTGGATGTCGAC
>JBIJDI010000364.1:0-3135 GCA_044344235.1 Sulfuritalea sp.
CGACGGCAAGGCCGTCGGCGACGGCCGGAGCGGCCAGAACTTCGGAACTCACACGTGCCTTCCAGATTTCGCGACCTGTCGCCGCATCGAAGGCCAGCACTTCCCCCTTGGGGGTACCTACCACCACCAGTTTGCCGTCGCTGCCAACACCTCCGGATATGATCTGGCCGGCAGAAATTCGCCAAATCTGACGCCCGCCATCGAAGCGGGCCACCGTGCCGTCGCGAGCGGAGGCATACACGCTGCTGCCCACTACCGCGGGCGAAAACGTGAACTCACCCGCGCTGCCCACGCTGGCCTGCCACTGACTCTTCAGCTCCGCGGTCGGCTGGATCGCGGCCAGCTCGGCAGGCTTGACCTTGGGCGCACTGGAACTGAAAGGATTGAGCTTCTCGACGGTCGAGCAGGCTCCCAGCAACAGTGCTGAAACCACCGCGATCAAGGGCAGCGGCAATCGCTTCACTTGGCCGCTCCGAGTGCGTCGCGTTTGGCCTGGATCACTTCCTTGTACCCGCTGCGCTGCCGGGTTTCATCATCCTTCGCCAGCGCTTCGAACTTTGCCAGCGCGGCATCGTAGGCATTGCGCGCTTCGGCGGTTTTTCCCTGAACGGCAAAAACGTCACCGCGCAATTCGGCGAAGCGCGGCGCAAATGCAGCTGCCGGCTCGGCAGAAAGCTGCTTCATGGCCTCGTCGTAGGCTTTCTCGTCGAGCATCACGGCCGCCAGCCGCAGCCGGGCCAATTCACGCAAACCCGCATCCTTGGCATTCTCCGCGGCCCAGGCCAATTGTGCGCGAGCGTTCTTCACATCACCTGCGTCAAGCTGCGTACGCGCCGCGATCATCGCGCCCATGCCGGCATACGACGTGGAGGAATACTTGTCGATCAGTTCGCCGGCCAGTTCGCGCGCCCGCTTGGCGTCTTTCTGCACCGCCGCCGTTTGCAGCCCGGAGAATAGCGCCGACGCTTGCGCCGACTGCTGACGCTGCCACCAGTTCCAGCCTTGCCACCCGGCCGCCGCCAAGGCCACTGCGACCAGAATACCGGTCACCAGATTGCCATACATCTTCCACCAGGTTTTCAGCTCGTCGAGCTGTTCCTGTTCTTCAAGGTCATAGGTTGCCATTGTCGTCTTCCAGGGGGAAAAGAATATCGCCGAGATGATCGGCCAGTTCATCGAAATTCACACGGACCTGCGCCGCCGGCTGATCGAAGCCCGACCGCAGGGGTTTCACGCTCACCGCATTCGCCGCCGTCTCGTCATCGCCGACTATTAGTGCAAGGTAAGCACCGGACGCATCGGCTTTTTTCATTTGCGACTTGAAACTGCCGCCACCGCAATGCAGATGGATTGCAAAGCCGGCACTGCGCAGCGCTTCGGCTACGCGAAAGGCAAAGCGCCCGGCCGCCTCGCCCTGATGCACGAGGTAGGCGTCGGGCGCCAGGGGTTCGTGGCGATGGCCCTGATCCTGCCACAGGGCCAGCAGGCGCTCGATGCCCATGGCGAAGCCACAGGCCGGCGCCGGCTTGCCGCCGAGTTGTTCGACCAGGCCGTCATAACGACCGCCGGCGCAGACGGTGCCCTGCGCACCGAGCTGATCGGTGACCCACTCGAACACGGTGAGGTTGTAGTAGTCCAGCCCGCGTACCAGCCGCGGATTGATGCGATAGGGAATTGCCGCATCCTTGAGCAGTTGTTGCACGCCCTCGAAATGCTTGAGGGACTCCTCGCCCAGGTAATCCATCAGCTTCGGCGCGGCCTCAACCAAGGACTGCATGGCCGGATTTTTGGTATCGAGAATGCGCAGGGGATTGCTGTGCAGCCGGCGCTGGGCATCTGCATCGAGTTGGTTGTGGTGCTGCTCAAAATAGGTCAGCAGATCGGCGCGGTGGCGCGCGCGCTCTTCGCTCTGCCCGAGCGAGTTGATCTCAAGACGGATGCCATCCAGCCCGAGGTCATCCCACAAACGGGCGCACATCGCAATCTGTTCGGCATCGATGTCGGGGCCGGCAAAACCCATCGCTTCCACACCGACCTGATGAAACTGGCGGTAGCGGCCCTTTTGCGGCCGCTCGTGGCGAAACATCGGCCCCATGTACCACAACCGCTTGGGGCCGTCGTAAAGCAGATTGTGCTGCAGCACGGCGCGCACGCAGGATGCCGTGCCTTCCGGACGCAGCGTAAGGCTTTCACCGTTCAGCGCATCCTCGAAGGAATACATTTCCTTTTCGACAATGTCGGTCACCTCGCCAATGGCGCGCGCAAACAACGGCGTCGGCTCCACCATCGGCATGCGGATCGGACGGTAGCCATAGGCGCGCAACCAGTCGCGCACGGACTCCTCGAACTGCTCCCAGAGTTCGGCGTCGACCGGCAGGATGTCATTCATGCCGCGGATGGCTTGCAGTGTCTGGCTCATGTTTTGTCTATTGGTGCAGGCACCAAGTACGATGGTTCCGTGCCGGGCGCGATCAATGACTCGCTCTTTCCGGATACTTTCTTGACACATAGTCGTCAACAATCTGACGGAATTCCGCGGAGATGTTTTCGCCGCGCAGCGTAATGACGCGCTCACCGTCCACATACACCGGTGCCACCGGCGCTTCACCGGTGCCGGGCAGCGAAATGCCAATGCTCGCATGCTTGCTTTCGCCGGGCCCGTTCACCACGCAGCCCATCACGGCCAGCGTCATGTTCTCGACGCCGACTCTGGCGAGGCGCCATTCCGGCATGCGCTCGCGCACGTAGTTCTGGATGTCCTGCGCCAATTCCTGGAACACCGTGCTGGTGGTACGCCCGCAACCGGGACACGCCGCCACGAGCGGCGTGAAAGCGCGCAGGCCCATGGTCTGCAGTATCTCCTGGGCGACGATCACTTCGCGCGTGCGATCCCCTCCGGGTTCCGGCGTCAGCGATACGCGTATCGTGTCGCCGATGCCTTCCTGCAGCAACACGCTGAGCGCAGCCGTTGACGCCACGATGCCCTTGCTGCCCATACCCGCCTCGGTCAGCCCCAGATGCAGCGGATAGTCGCAGCGCGCCGCGAGGTCGCGATAAATTGCGATCAAATCCTGTACGCCGGAGACCTTGCACGACAATATGATGCGATCGCCGGGAAGCCCGAGTTGCTCGGCC
>JBIJDI010000365.1:0-3126 GCA_044344235.1 Sulfuritalea sp.
TGGCGCATTGCGCCGCACCCCCGCCGGGATACCGGTTCTCGAATTTCTCCTCGCGCATGTCTCGACCCAGGTCGAAGCCGACGTCGAGCGCAAAGTGGAATGCGAGATGGCCTGTGTAGCAATGGGCCGGCCAGCGCAAGTACTGCTGGCAGCCAAGGTGGGAGACGGGATCAGGGTGGCAGGATTTCTCGCCGCCAGGAGCCTCAAGCGACGCAGCCCGATACTGCATGTGAATACAGTCGAATTCGTGGAAGGAACTGAAAATGGCATTCAAGCCTAAGAGCAAGACCGGTGTAAAGCGCAAGGACGATAAGGGTCGCAGCCTGTTCAAGCGCCGCAAGTTCTGTCGCTTCACCGCAGAGAAGATCGAAGAGATCGATTACAAGGACGTCGAGATCCTCAAGGACTTCATCGCCGAAAACGCCAAGATCATGCCGGCGCGCATTACCGGCACCAAGACCGGCTATCAGCGGCAACTGTCGACCGCCATCAAGCGCGCGCGTTTTCTGGCGCTGCTGCCCTACACCGATCTGCACCAGTAAGCGAGGACAAGACCATGCAAATTATTCTGATGGAAAAGGTCGTCAACCTGGGTGGTCTCGGCGACGTGGTCAAGGTCAAGGATGGCTACGCTCGCAACTTCCTGATTCCCCAAGGCAAGGCCAAGCGTGCGACCGAAGCCAACCGCAAGATATTCGAGGAAAAGCGTGCTGAACTCGAGCGCGCCCAGGCTGAGGCAATCGCCGCCGCCCAGGCCCAGGTCGAGAAGCTCGAAGGCCTGATGCTGCAAATCACGCGCAAGACCGGCGTCGATGGCCGCCTGTTCGGTTCGGTATCGACTCACGACATCGCCGAGGTGCTCGCCGCTCAGGGCTTCAAGGTCGAGAAGTCGGCGATTCGCCTGCCGGAAGGTCCGCTCAAGACTATCGGCGACACGCCGGTCCAGATCGCGTTGCACACCGACGTGATCGCGACTGTTACGGTCTCCGTGCTCGGCGAACACTAAGCCGCGCTGCAGCTTGGAAAGAAAACGGGCCGCTGAGTGATCAGCGGCCCGTTTTGCATTGCGGTGCATGAACGTTTTCCACTGCATTTACACAGCTTGTCCACAGAATTTACACAGCTTGTCCACTTATCATGAGGCGAGGCGCGCGGTAGACTCTGCGCTTCACATCGGAGACAGCGATGGCCCAGGTACGTGCCTTTAATTCCCAGCAGCCGGTCGACTCACAGGTCGCCGCGCTCAAGCTTCCCCCTCATTCCATCGAGGCCGAGCAGTCGCTCATTGGCGGTCTGCTGATCGACAACGCCGCGTGGGACCGCATTGGCGACGTGGTGCGCGAAACCGATTTCTATCGCGACGATCACCGTCGGATCTTTCGCCATATCGGCAAACTGATCCAGCAGGGCCGGCCGGCCGACGTGGTGACGGTGTATGAATCCATCGAGCAGTCGAACGAAGTCGATCAGACCGGCGGCCTCGGCTACCTGGGCGAAATCGCCAATGCCACGCCCTCGGCGGCGAACATTCGCCGCTACGCAGAGATCGTGCACGAAAGAGGCATCCTGCGCCAACTGGTCACGGTCGGTGATGAGATTGCCGGCAATGCGCTGAATCCAGCCGGGCGCGATGTCAAAACACTGCTCGACGACGCCGAGCAGCGCATCTTCCAGATCGCCGAAGCCGGCAATCGCAGCAACAATGGCTTCGTCGCGATTCAGCCCTTGCTGGGCGAGGTCGTCGAGCGCATGGAGACACTCCTGGCGCGCGACAGCCAATCCGACATTACCGGTGTGGCGACAGGCTTTGCCGATCTCGACCGTCTGACCTCGGGACTGCAACCGGGCGACATGGTGGTTGTTGCCGGACGCCCGTCGATGGGCAAGACCGCGTTTGCGCTCAACATTGCCGAGCATGTCGGCGTCGAGCTGAGGCTGCCGGTAGCGATCTTCAGCCTGGAAATGTCCGGCCCGCAGTTGGCCACCCGCTTTCTATCGTCGGTCGGCCGCATCGATCAGACCAAGCTGCGCACCGGCCGCCTCACCGATGACGAATGGGACCGCATGACGGTGGCGCTTGGCAAGCTGCACGAGGCGCCGATCCACATCGACGAGACCGGCGCCATCAACTCGACCGACCTGCGCGCGCGCGCGCGGCGCCTGCACCGGCAGTTCGGCAAACTCGGCCTGATCATCATCGATTATCTGCAGTTGATGAGCTCCAACCGCGACGGCGAAAACCGCGCCACCGAAATCTCGGAGATATCGCGCTCGATCAAGGCGCTGGCCAAGGAACTGCAGGTGCCGATCATCGCCCTCTCGCAGCTCTCGCGCAAGGTCGAGGAGCGAAACGACAAGCGGCCGCTGATGAGCGACCTGCGTGAGTCGGGCGCCATCGAGCAGGATGCCGACATCATCATGATGATGTACCGCGAGGAATACTACAAGCCGGACACCCAGGACAAGGGCATGGCGGAAGTCATCATCACCAAGCATCGCAACGGTCCGACCGATACGGTGCGCCTGACCTTCCTCGGCGAATACACGAAATTCGAGAATTTCGCTTCGGGTTCGGCTTCCTACCGCAGCTGAAGGACGACTGCCTAGAGCACTTCCGCGGCGTGGTCGGCCAGCCGCGAGCGCTCGCCACGCTGCAGCGTGACGTGGCCCGAATGCGACCAGCCCTTGAAGCGATCGACCACGTAGGTCAGGCCTGAACTGCCCTCGGTCAGGTAGGGCGTGTCGATCTGGGCGATGTTGCCCAGGCAGACCACCTTGGTGCCGGGGCCGGCGCGGGTGATCAGTGTCTTCATCTGCTTCGGCGTCAGGTTCTGCGCTTCGTCGATGATCAGGAACTTGTTCATGAAGGTGCGGCCGCGCATGAAGTTGAGCGACTTGATCTTGATCCGGTTGCGGATCAGGTCCATGGTCGCGGCGCGCCCCCAGTCGCCGCCATAGTTGCCTCCGGCAGCACCAGTGGCGCCGACAGGCGTTTCGGCAGGCTTGTTGAGCACCTCGAGATTGTCTTCCAGCGCGCCCATCCAGGGCGTCATCTTCTCTTCTTCCGTGCCGGGCAGGAATCCGATGTCCTCGCCGACGGGCACGGTGACGCGGGTGATGATGATC
>JBIJDI010000366.1:0-3112 GCA_044344235.1 Sulfuritalea sp.
GTGCGCAACATCAGCTCGGGTTGCACCGGATCGACCACCAGCGCCTGCAGCAGGCCGACGAATACGCGGCCGGCACCCAGTTGCAATCCTGCGCGTCCGGCAAGCAGCGCCGCACCCGTCATGCCGGCGGCACCGCCGACCACGGCCAGCGAACCGTAACTGCCCTTGTGGCTGTTGCGCAAGCGAGGCGTCAGGCAGTCGCTGAAATCATCTACGCTGAGCACCGCGCCGGGAAACTCGTCGAGACGCAGGCCGAGATTGACGACACTCACTTCGCCGCAATGATCCGGGCCGTCGAGCGTGTACAGGCCGGGCTTGCCGCCGATGAAACTGATCGTATGCGTGGCGCGCACGGCGACACCCATCACGCGCCCGGTGTCGCCATCGAGGCCGCTGGGAATGTCGAGCGCCAGAACAGGTCCCTGAAAGGCATTGATACGTGCGATGAGATCGGCATAGGCGCCCGTGATCGGTCGTTGCAGCCCGATGCCGAACAGTCCGTCGACCACCAGTCCGTAATCTCCCTTGGGCACCTTGCCACCCGGGCCGACTACGACGTCAATTCCCTGTTGCTTGAGCACGTGCGCCATCACGATCGCATCGCCGCCGTTGTTGCCGGGGCCGGCCAGCGCCAGCACGCGGGCGCGGCGGTTCTTGAGCAAGCGCAGGGCGAGTTCCGCGGCGGCGCGACCGGCGCGCTCCATCAGTGGTGGCACGACGTTGGCGTGACGGGCTTCAATCGCGCGCAATTCTGCACTGCGTAGTAGCGGCGTGTTCATACGGCGATTGTAACCTTCAGGCGCGCGCGGTGATTTCGGGCAGCGACCGTATCCGGTAGCCCTTGCCGGCGAGTTGCTGTCGCAGATGCTTTGCAACGGCGACAGCATCGGGGCTGTCGCCATGGACACAGATGCTGCCGATCGGTGTCGGAACGCGGGTGCCGTCGGTGGCGATCAGCGCCCCCGCATCGAGCATGGCCAGGACGTGGGCCAGGCAGGCGGCGGGGCCGTGGATCATGGCGTCGGGCCGCGTGCGCGGCACCAACTGGCCATCCGGCAGATAGGCCCGGTCGGCGAAAATCTCTTCGACTACCGCGAGGCCGGCGGCGCGGCCCGCGATCACCAGTTGCGACGCGGCTGGAGCGAGGAGAATCAGCGTGCCATCGACGGCGCGCATCGCCCGGCAAATCGTATCGGCCACGGCGCGATCGACACAGGCGAGATTGTTCAGGGCGCCGTGCGGCTTGACGTGCGTGACACGCGTTGCTTCCAGGGCCGCGATGCCGGCCAGTGCGCCGATCTGGAATGCGACCTGGCTTTCCAGTTCTTCCGGCGACATCGCCATGGCACGGCGGCCGAAGCCCTGCAGGTCGGGATAGCTCGGGTGGGCGCCGATCGAAACGCCGCGATCCTTCGCCAGGCGCACGGTGCGGCGCATTGTGTTCGGGTCGCCGGCATGGCCGCCGCAGGCGATGTTGGCCGAGGCGACGATATCCAGCATGGCGGCGTCATCGCCCATCTGCCAGGGCCCGAAGCCTTCACCGAGGTCGGCGTTGAGATTAATTGTTTTGCCTGGCATCGATCACTCCGTCGACCAGATTGGCGCCATACAAGGCGTCAAAATTGAATTCTGCAGCGTCGGGAACGATGCCGGCAATGCATTCTGCCAGTGCTGCCGCTGCCCGCCGCCTCACAGCCAGAGCTTCTTCGATGCTGACCTCGACAAAGCGCAGCGTTTGTCCTGGACCGGCATGCGCCAGACGCGGCAGGTCGGCACTGATCACGGTGGCGATTTTCGGGTAGCCGCCCACGGTCTGGCAGTCGGCCAGCAGGACGATGGGGCGGCCGTCGCCGGGAACTTGAATCACGCCCGGGGTGACGGCATCGGAAACGATGTCGGCGCCCAATGCCGGATCGTGCTCGAGACGCGGACCGTCGAGGCGCAGGCCCATGCGGTCTGCCTCGCGGCTGACGGTGAATTCGTCGTTGATGAGGTGCGTCCACGCGGCGTCGGTGAAGTACTCGCGCTGCGGACCGGGAAGTATTCGCAAAGGACCGCTGGCCGGGCGCGGCGGCTGCGGCAGGCGTTGTTGAATCGCCGGGGCGCCAGCGCCGACTCCCGGGCAGTCGCCCGCCTGCAGCACGCGGCCATTGATGCCGCCGAGTCCGGCACGGGCATACGTCGAGCGGCTGCCTAGCACCGCGGGCACATCGAAGCCGCCGTGAATCGCGAGATAGCCGATGCGGCTGCGCAGGGCGCCGGTGACCAGAATCTCGTCCGCGGCCAATGTATGGCTGCGCCAGTTGCAGGCCTCGCGCCATTGGCCGGCGGCATCCTGTATCCGCGCCGAAAACTCGCCGGCCAGCGCGATCGTTACCGGCGCTGTCGCACGCAAGCTGGGGCCGAGCAGGTGTACTTCCAGCGCGACGGCTCCGGACGGGTTGCCGGCCAGGGCATTGGCGATGGCCAGCCATTCGACATCCAGCGCCCCGGACAGCGGCACGCCAAGGTGCCGGTAGCCGGGGCGGCCGACATCCTGAAAGCTGGCCGGCATGCGGCACTCAAGAATTTCGATCATGCTTCCTGCCAATCCTTGGGTCCGATTTTTCCGGCGGCAACGTCGGCAGCAAGACACTCGAATTCGTCGCGACTGACTGGCGCGAAGCGCAGGGTGTCGCCGGGCGCGAGCAGCGCCGGCCGGGCGGCGTCTGCCAGATTGAACAGGCGCACGGGTGTGCGCCCCAGTAGATGCCAGCCGCCCGGGCTTGCCCACGGGTAAACGGCGGCTTGAGCGCCGGCGATGGCCAGGCTGTTGGCGGGGACGGCAGTGCGCGGCGTGGTGCGGCGCGGCAGCCGCAGCCAGTCCGGCAACTCGCCAAGGTAGGGGAATCCCGGCAGGAAACCGATCAGGAAGACGCGCAGTTCGGTGGCGCAAAGCGCTTCGATCACGGCCGTCTCGCTGCGCCCGGTGGTGCGCGCAACCTCCGCCAGGTCGGGTCCGAATTCGCCGCCGAATACCACCGGGATGTTCCACCGTGTCGCCAGCGCCGACTTTCCGGGAGGCGCCTGCGCCGCCTGCAGAAGCTGCGCGGTCAGGACTTCCCGATCCAGC
>JBIJDI010000367.1:0-3108 GCA_044344235.1 Sulfuritalea sp.
CATCAGCGTATCGACCGAGGAATTCGAGTCGCGCATCGCCGCATCCACCTGACCGGCGGCGAGCTCCAGCATCAGCACGGTTTCGCGTATCTGGCTCCAGTCCAGATCGGGCGTGTGGGCGCGGGTGCCGCGTGGAATTTCCTGGCTCATGGTGGCGCGTTCCTAGTCAGTGTGGCTTGTTCAAGCCGATGAAGGATACCGGAAACACGGCCTCCGGTCCCGCACCCTTGGCAGCCTGCGATTCGTAATCCGGCATCTGGTCGCCGATCCCTGCGGCTTGCGTCAATTTGCCGAGCAGTACCTGCAACTGGTCGGTCAGCCAGTCCTCCTCGCAGCGTGTCGGCATGAACAGCAGTTCGCGGATGCGATCGGGAATCTCGTCGGCGGGAATGGTGTCGTTGGCGGCGTAGGCGGCCGAAAAGAACGGTCCGGCGATGAAGCGCAGGGTCCACCCTTCATCCTCGTCGGGCAGCAGGATGAAGATGCGCGCGCCTTCGGCGGTTTGCGCCGTGTCGTTTTCTTCGTCGCCGAAAACCGGCATCGCGGCGAAGGCTGCCTGCTTGCGTTGTTTGACGAAGACCACGGCTTCGTTGAAGCTCAGGCGGTTGAGGTTTGCTTCCGACATGGGTTTCTCCTGGGGGCTATAAGAGTGGGGCGAGCCATTTTTCGGCTTCTTGGAGCGTCATTCCACACCGTTGCGCCCAATCCTGCAACTGATCCCGATCGATTTTTGTGATGGCGAAATAATGCGCTTCGGGGTGGGCCAGATAGAAGCCCGCGACCGATGCGGCCGGCGTCATGGCATAGCTTTCAGTGAGATGCATGCCCGCATTGTTCGGCGCATCGAGCAAGCCGAACAACGCACCCTTCGAGGTGTGGTCGGGGCAGGCCGGGTAACCCGGCGCCGGACGGATACCGCGATACTTTTCGGCGATCAGTGCCGCGCCGTCCAGCGACTCGTCGCCGGCATAGCCCCAGTACTCCTTGCGCACCCGTTCATGCAGCCATTCCGCGGCCGCTTCGGCGAGGCGATCGGCCAACGACTTGAGCATGATGGCGCGGTAGTCGTCATGCTGCGCCGCGAATTCGGCCAGCTTCTTCTCGATGCCGATGCCGGCGGTAACGGCGAAGGCGCCGGCGTAGTCGCCGCAGTTGCCACCCTTGGGCGCCACGAAGTCGGACAGACATTGATGCGGTTTGCCGGCGGGGCGCTCCTGCTGCTGGCGCAGGCCATACCAACTCATCAGTGGCGTTCCGCGCGACTCATCGGCGTAAAACACGACATCGTCTCCCACAGCATTCGCCGGGAAAAGACCGAACACCGCGTTGGCGCTGATCCACTTTTCCCCGATGAGTTTCTGCAGCATCGCCTTGCCATCATTGAACACATTGCGTGCCGCATCGCCGACGACAGCGTCGTCGAGAATCTTCGGATAGCTGCCGGCCAGGTCCCAGGTCTGGAAGAAGGGGCCCCAGTCGATGTACTCCGCCAGTTCCGCCAGATCGAGGTCCTTTAGTACCGTTACGCCGAGCCGCTTCGGTGTCACCGGGGTGTAAGCCAGCTTGGTGCGATTGGCGCGCGCCGCCTCGAGCGATACCAGCGGTATTCCCTTCTTGCCGGCATGCTGGCTGCGCACCTTCTCGTAATCGGCGGCGACTTCGTCGACATAGCCGTCGCGCATGTCGATCGACAGCAGCTTGGTCACCACGCCCACGGCGCGCGACGCGTCCGGTACATACACCACCGGCCCGGCATAGTTCGGCGCGATCTTGATCGCGGTGTGGGCGCGCGACGTCGTCGCGCCGCCGATCAAGAGCGGCTGGGTGAAGCCCTGGCGCTGCATCTCGCTGGCGATGTGGCTCATTTCTTCCAGCGACGGCGTGATCAGGCCCGAAAGGCCGATTGCCTGCGCGCCATGTTCCTTCGCCGCATTCAGGATCTTGTCGGCCGAAACCATTACGCCGAGATCGATGATCTCGTAGCCGTTGCAGCCGAGCACCACGCCGACGATGTTCTTGCCGATGTCGTGCACGTCGCCCTTGACCGTGGCGATCACGATCCTGCCTTTCGATGTCGAGCCGGTGCGCTTCTTTTCCTCTTCGACGTAGGGGATCAGATGCGCCACGGCCTGTTTCATTACGCGCGCCGACTTCACCACCTGCGGCAGGAACATCTTGCCGGCGCCGAACAGGTCGCCGACCACGTTCATGCCATTCATCAGCGGGCCTTCGATCACCGATAGCGGCGGCTTGCCCTCGGCAAACAGCGCCGCGCGACATTCTTCGGTGTCGGCCACGACGAACTCGGTGATGCCCTTGACCATCGCATGTTCGAGGCGCTTGCCCACCGGCCATGCGCGCCAGGCCAGATCGACCACCTGCTCCTTGGCGGCGCCCTTGACCCGCGTTGCCAGTTCGATCAGCGTGTCGCCAGCGCCGACTTTCCTGTTGAGAACGACGTCTTCAACCTTCTCGCGCAGTTCGGGCGCCAGATCGTCATAGACGCCGAGCTGGCCGGCATTGACGATGCCCATGGTGAAGCCGGCTTTGACCGCGTGATAGAGGAACACGGTGTGGATCGCCTCGCGCATCGCGTCGTTGCCGCGAAACGAAAAGGACACGTTGGAAACGCCGCCCGAGGTCCGCGCATGCGGCAGGTTTTCCTTGATCCAGCGCACCGCGTTGATGAAGTCCACCGCGTAGTTGTCGTGCTCGGGAATACCCGTGGCGATGGCGAAAATGTTCGGATCGAAGATGATGTCTTCGGCCGGGAAGCCGTCGACCACCAGTACGTCGTAGGCCCGTTTGCAGATCTCGATCTTGCGCCGGTAGGTGTCGGCCTGGCCGAGTTCGTCGAAGGCCATGACGATTACCGCCGCGCCGTAGCGCCGTGCCAGTCGCGCCTGTTCGAGAAACTTCGCCTCGCCTTCCTTCATCGAGATGGAATTGACGACGCCCTTGCCCTGGATGCACTTGAGGCCGGCCTCGATCACGTCCCACTTCGAACTGTCGAGCATCAGCGGGACTTTGCAGATGTCCGGCTCCGAGCCGACCAGATGCAGGAAGCGCACCATCGCCGCCTGCGAATCGAGCATCGCCTCGTCCATG
>JBIJDI010000408.1:0-2722 GCA_044344235.1 Sulfuritalea sp.
AGCTCGGCCGCAGTAACGGGCAGATCGAGGGCGGACTCGACTTCGGCCGCCAGCACCGGTCGGGCCGCCAGCAGCCGGCCAAGGTAACGGGATGTTTCGAGGATATCGACGAGGGAGGGCATCGGTTAGAATTTATGCTTCAAGCGCTCTGATGACCCATTTTAGCGTGGGCAATAGACGCAGCCCCCTCCAAGAGCCTCCAAGTCCATCATTTCTAGCCTGCGTTACCGTCTGCGCCATTTGCTGCCAGCCCACCCCTGGCTGGGCGTTGTGTTGCGCGCGCTCGTCTGGGGCGTCACGCTGGGCTACTTCGCCTTCGCTGTGCTGCTGCTGACCCTGCGCTACGCGATCCTGCCGCAGATCGAAAGCTACCGCGGCGATGTCGAGCGAATGCTCGGTACCGCAATCAATCGTCCGGTGGGCATCAGGAAAATAGAGGCGCATTGGGCCGGACTGCGCCCGGCGCTGAACCTCGAGGGCTTCGAGATCCGGGACACTCAGGGCCAACGCGCACTGGGCTTCGATCAGGTCGAAGCCGAGCTGGCGTGGAGCTCGCTGTGGCATTTCCAGTTGCGCCTGGCGCGACTGGAGCTGGATTCGCCGACTTTGCTGCTGCGCCGTGACGGCAAGGGCCGTTTCTTCGCCGCCGGACTCGAAATCACGCCACAGGCCAGTGACCAGGATGACTTTACCGACTGGCTGCTGGCACAGGACCGGGTTGTAATCCGCAATGCGAGCATCGCCTGGCAGGACGAATTGCGCAGTGCGCCAGTGCTGGAACTGAAGCAGCTCAACTTTCAGCTCGACAACAGCGGTAGTCGGCATCGCTTCGGATTCACCGCCGAACCCCCGCGCGCGTTGGCGGCACGAATCGACATCCGCGGCGATTTCAAAGGACGCGACCTGGACCAGTTGGCCGAGTGGAAGGGCGACGTCTATGCCGAGTTGGACTACGCCGACCTGGCCGGGTGGCGCCCATGGGTCGATTATCCGGTGGCCTTGCCGCAAGGCAGCGGCGCGCTGAGGCTATGGCTTGGATTTGCCCAAAAGCAACTGGTCTCGGCCACCGCCGATGTCCGGCTGGCGGACCTACGCCTGCAACTGCGTCCGAATCTGCCCGAACTGGATCTGCTCCAGCTTGAAGGGCGTCTGGCGGGCCGCCGTCTCGACGGCGGCTTCGAGGCCGAAGTGAAACATCTGACGCTGGCGACCCGCGATGGCCTCTCCCTGCAGCCCACAGACTTCAAGCTTTCCTGGCTGGGCGCCGCCGCGAACCGGCCCTCCCAGGGAAAGGCCAGTGCCAATGGCCTCGATCTCGCCGCCCTGGCTCGTCTCGCGGCGTATCTGCCGCTGGACGACGCGACCCGCGCGCGGCTGATTCGCCATGCGCCACGGGGCCGCGTTTTTGAACTCAAGCTGGACTGGGAAGGCGCCCTGGAAGCCGCTGACAGCGCCGCGAAGCTTGGGAAGTGGAGCATCAAGAGTCGCTTCGAAGGCCTTGGGCTCACCGCGCTGGGACCGGTCCCGGGCATTTCCGGCGTCAACGGCCGCATCGAGGGCAGCCAGAAGGGCGGCAGCGTGCGGCTCGATGGCCAGCGCGCAGCCTTCGAACTGCCGACCGTATTTGCCGATCCCAAGCTGGAGTTGGAAGCCTTCGCCGCCGACCTCGACTGGAAAGCCACCAACGACGGTTTGAGCGTTCTTTTGAACAAGGCGGCATTCCACAACAAGGATGCCGCGGGAGAAGCCAGCGGCAACTGGCGCGCCATGGGTGACGGGCCCGGCGCGCTCGACCTCGACGCCCGCCTCACCCGCGGCAGCGGCGATGCCGTCTGGCGCTACATGCCGCTCACCGTTGGCAAGGACGTACGCGAATGGCTCCGCGTTGCAATCATCGGCGGCAAGGCGAGCGACACAAGCCTGAGATTGCGTGGCGACTTGCGTCAGTTTCCATTCCGTGACGGCAAGGGTGGGCTGTTCGAGGTGCGCGGAAAGTTCCGCGATGCGACCTTGCGCTATGCCGCCAGTTGGCCGGAGATCAACAGCATCGAGGGCGAATTGCTGTTCACCGGTCAGCGCATGCTGATTACCGGCAGGAGCGGCAAGATCTTCGGCGTCGGCCTGCACGAGGTCCGCGCTGAGATTGCCGATCTAGAGCAGACGGAAGAAATGCTCACCATAACTGGCAAGGCGGCCGGAGCGACGGCGGACTTCCTGCGCTTCATCGAAGCCAGCCCGGTGGGCGAGCGCATCGATCATTTCACCGAGGACATGAAGGCGGAAGGCAACGGCGAACTCGATCTCAAGCTCAACCTGCCCTTGCGGCGCATGACGAATTCCAAGGTCGACGGCAGCTATCGCTTCGATGGCAACCGCCTGACGGTGGACAACGACCTGCCGCCCCTGGGCGAAGTGCGCGGGGCGCTGCGCTTCACCGCCGATCATCTGGAGGCGCGCGGCATTCGTGGAACTCTGCTAGGCACGCCGCTGAATGTGGACGTGAAAACAACAGGGGATGGCAGCGTTCAGGTCAATGCCGCTGGCGACATCAACGTAGCCGCGCTGCGGCGCCAGTTCACGCAGCCTGTCTTCGATCATCTGTCGGGCAGCACGAAGTGGACGGGCAGCGTGCGGGTAAGAAAGAAATCCGCGGAAGTGAAGCTGAGCTCGAACTTGGTGGGACTGTCCTCGAGTCTGCCCGAGCCCTTCAACAAGTCGGCCA
>JBIJDI010000368.1:0-3105 GCA_044344235.1 Sulfuritalea sp.
TCCTGCAGCACCACCAGCGCGATTCCCAGCAGGGTTTGCACCAGATAGAGCGCACTCGACACGCCGTGCCAGGTGGTGAAGCGATCGCGCAAGGCGCTTTCCATCACCCGCCGCGGCAGGGCATCCGCCTGTAGCTGCGCCAGTATCGGCTGCACGCCGAAATGGCCGGCAACCGTCAGCGCGAGCATCAGCAGCACAATCCAGAACACGCCTGACTGAATCGCCCGCCAGCCCTTGGCAAACAGCACGAACAGGATCAGGTAGGCCCCACAGCCGATGCCGACCCACGCCGTGACGGTGAACATCGCGCCGGCCAGATTGCCCGCCATGCCGCGATCGGCAAGCTGGGTAAACAGCACGGGAGCGGCAATCAATCCGATCGCCAGCAGGCCGCCGACCCAAGCAGCAATTGCGATGCTGTAGAGCGCCGACGCGAGGCCTCTCATCTCAAACGTACTTGACGTCGAGGATTTCGTACTCGCGACGGCCGCCGGGTGTCTGCACTTCGGCGACGTCGCCGGCAAACTTGCCGATCAACGCACGCGCGACGGGAGAATTCAGCGACAGCATGCCGGCCTTGATGTCGGCCTCGTCATCGCCGACGATCTGATAAGTCACGGTAGTGCCGCTGTCCATGTCCTCCAGTTCGACCGTTGAGCCAAAGACGACGCGGCCATCGGCATCCAGCGATGCCGGATCGATGATCTGCGCATTACCAAGCTTGCCTTCGACTTCCTTGAGGCGCCCCTCGATGAAGCCCTGGCGCTCCTTGGCCGCATCGTACTCGGCGTTCTCCGACAGATCGCCATGCGATCGCGCCTCGGCGATGGCCGCGATCACCGCCGGGCGATCCACGGTTTTCAAGCGCTGCAATTCCTTGCGCAACAGTTCCGCGCCGCGCAGGGTGATGGGAAATTTTCCGCTCATGTTTTTAGTTCTGCATGCAAGGCTTGCAGGGAATAGGTTTCGAGGCCGTCATGGCGCATGCCGGCGCAGGCGGCACGACCGCCTTCGACGGTGGTGAACAGCGTTACCTTGGCGCCCAGCGCAGAAGTGCGGATCGAGCGCGAATCGGCAATCGCAGTGCGTTTTTCCTCGACGGTGTTAACGATCAGCACGATCTCGCCGTTCTTGATCATATCCACGATGTGCGGACGCCCTTCGGTCACCTTGTTCACCATGCCGACCGGTATGCCGGCCGCCTCGATCGCGCCACCCGTGCCGCGAGTGGCAACCAGCGAAAAACCAAGCTCATGCAGTTCCCGCGCGACATCGACGGCTTTCGGCCGGTCGGCGGGCTTGACGCTGATGAACACCTTGCCGGACTTGGGCAGGCGTGTCCCTGCCGCGAGTTGCGACTTGACGAAAGCCTCGCCGAAGCTGCGACCGACGCCCATCACCTCGCCCGTGGATTTCATCTCGGGCCCGAGGATGGTATCGACACCGGGAAACTTGATGAAGGGGAAGACGGCTTCCTTCACCGAGAAATACGGCGGGATGATCTCCCGGGTCACGCCCTGATCGGCCAGGCTGCGGCCTGCCATGCAGCGCGCGGCGATCTTCGCCAGCGGCAGGCTGGTGGCCTTGGAGACGAAGGGAACGGTGCGTGATGCGCGCGGATTGACTTCCAGTACGTACACCACGGCATCGGCGCCACTGCCCTGAATGGCGAACTGCACGTTCATCAGACCGACGACATTGAGGCCCTTGGCCATCATCTCGGTCTGGCGCCGCAATTCGTCCTGAATTTCCTTCGAAAGGGTGAACGGCGGCAACGAACAAGCCGAATCGCCGGAATGCACGCCCGCCTGCTCGATGTGTTCCATGATGCCGCCGATCAGCACCTGCTGGCCGTCGCACAGGGCATCGACATCGACCTCGGTGGCGTCGTTGAGGAAGCGGTCGAGCAGCACCGGGGAGTCGAAGGACACCTTGATCGCATCGCGCATGTAGCGCTCGAGATCCTTCTGCTCATGGACAATTTCCATGGCGCGGCCGCCGAGCACGTAGGAAGGCCGCACCACCAGCGGATAACCGATCTCGGCCGCCAGGCGGATCGCGTCCGGCTCGGTGCGCGCCGTGCGATTCGGCGGCTGTTTGAGGCCGAGGTCGTGCAGCAGTTTCTGGAAGCGCTCGCGGTCTTCGGCGGCGTCGATCATGTCGGGGCTGGTGCCGATGATGGGTACGCCATTCGCCTCGAGCTCGCGCGCACGCTTCAGCGGGGTCTGGCCGCCGAATTGGACGATGACGCCGGTCGGCTGTTCGACGTGAACGATTTCGAGGATGTCTTCCAGCGTCACCGGTTCAAAATACAGGCGATCCGACGTGTCGTAGTCGGTGGACACGGTCTCCGGATTGCAGTTGACCATGATGGTTTCATAGCCATCCTCGCGCATGGCGAGCGCCGCATGCACGCAGCAGTAGTCGAATTCGATGCCCTGGCCGATGCGGTTGGGACCGCCACCGAGCACCATGATTTTCTTGCGCGATGTCGGCCGCGCTTCGCACTCTTCCTCGTAGGTCGAGTACATATAGGCGGTCGAGGTCGAGAACTCGGCGGCGCAGGTGTCAACGCGCTTGTACACGGGGCGGATACCGAGCGCATGGCGGCGCTCGCGCACTGCCGTCTCGCCACTGGCGCCCGCCGCCGGATCATGGCTGGCGTTGACCAACGTGCCGATGCGACGATCGGAAAATCCCTTGCGCTTGAGATTGCGCAGGGTAACGGCATCGAGGTCGGCCAGATTCTGCGACCGCATCCAGCCTTCGGTGGTGATGATGTCTTCGATCTGTACCAGGAACCACGGATCGATCTTGGTCAGATCAAAGGTCTGCTGCAGCGTGTAGCCTTCGCGGAAAGCCTGCGCCAGGTACCAGATGCGCTGGGGACCGGGGCTGGCCAGTTCGCGATTGATTTCCTCGCGATCAGCTTCGATCTCGTCGAAACCATAGACGCTTACTTCAAGCCCGCGCAGCGCCTTCTGCATCGACTCCTGGAAGCTGCGGCCGATCGCCATCACCTCGCCAACCGATTTCATCTGCGTCGTCAGGCGATCGTTGGCCGTCGGAAACTTCTCGAAGGCGAAGCGCGGCACCTTGGTCACC
>JBIJDI010000056.1:0-11062 GCA_044344235.1 Sulfuritalea sp.
CGCGCTACTGTCCTTGGCGTTGCCGGGCCCGAAGATCTTGCTGACGTTCTCGCCGCGAATCACCTTGAGGTCGCGGATGATGGAGAGCTGCTTGATCTGGTCGAGGAACACCTCGCGCTGGCCCACCGTGCCGGTGATCATCATGCCGGTCAGTCCTGCCATCGTCGCTTCGTGCATCGAGTTGGAGAACTCGCGCGCTTGACTAATGGCAGTTTGCCGATTGACATGGCTTTCCCAGAAAATCATGCCAGTCCACGCCACCAGCAGCATCAGCCAGATGGATCCGGTCAGGCGAACCCAGATTTTCAGATCGGAAATTCCAGCCATCGCCATTCCCCTATTTGTTTGCGGCCATTCTAGCCCAAGAAGAAATCAGGCCATTGGACCCTTGCATCGAGATTCATGATCGACACTGTGGCGCAAACGGCGTCGCCGCCGGGGGCAGGCTTCAAACGGCCAGGTCAAGTTCCTGGATGTTGCCGGCGCGGCCGTCTTCGGCAAGAAACACCCCGCTTGCCGCAATTGCGCCGAGATTGCTATTCCCGGCACCGCGTAGTTCGAAGGGGCTGTCGATATGGTCCAAGCCAATGGCGCCGACCTTGCGCTGGGCGAGGGGTTCCAGTGTGCCTTCACCTTCCGCGCTTGGCGTCCAGATGCGCAGCGCGTCGAATGCGACGTCGTTTTCGTCGATCCAGCGGTTGCCGTCGCTGTCCAGCGCGGCGAGTTCGCCAAAGCCCGAGTTTGTCGCCGGGCCGAACAACTCGTGGCCCGAGTCGATCCTGCCGTTGCCATTGTGATCGATGGCGAGATAGCCGCTGCCTCCGGTCAGCAATGCCAGGTTCTCAACGCTGCCGTTGTTGTCGAGATCAAAGCTGAAGCGGCGATCGGAAAGCTGCGCCGCTGTGCCGTTGAAGTTCAGTACCAGCGGGTCACGGCGAATCGCGGCGCCGAAGCGAAGGCTGAGCGAAGTCTCTTCGCGATAGCTTCGCGTCATGGATAGATCGAGCGTGAAGCTGATTTCCTGGCCGTCAGCCGTCTTGACCCATCCTTCGGCTGAAACCCGGGTTTGCTCGAACTCTTCATGCACCGCGCGATAGTCGTATTCAAGGCCGAAGCCGGCGGACCGGGCGGGTGCCGCTTGCCGCGGCGCGGCTGTCTCGGGGCCGGTGATTGACGGTGTGGCGTGGGCAGACTGCAGTTTTCGCGCCGAAAAGACCTTGATCCGGTGGCCGGTCAGCATTTCCACCATTGACCTGATCAACATGAGAGAAGGATCACTATCGACCGCGTCTGCGGCCTCCTCGATTGCGGCTCCTCCCTGAGTCTGTTCCGGTTGCGCTGGCGGTGCCGCCATGGTTGCCCGACTATCTGCGGCGAGCAAAGCACGGGCCGCGGTGGAGAGCAACACCACGGGCGTCGTGGCGTTGCCACCGGCTTCGAAGTCAGGCTGGCGATTGCCCTTCCAGACGCGCAAGGATTCGGTTGATTCGTCGTGGCGGGTGACCAGATGGCTGGCCGCAAGGGAATAGCTGGCGCTGTCTATCTTCATGATGGGCATCCTGTGGCAGCCATCGAAGGGAAGGCGCCTGCCCACGGGTTAACGACCCCGGCACGCGAAAATTTACCGCTGACTGCGCACCCAGCGCATCAGGCTGGCGACATCCATTGCGCCGGCCTGACGAGCGACTTCGCGGCCGTGGCGGAATAACGCCAGTGTCGGGATCGAGCGGATGCCAAAGCGCGTCGCGAGTTCCTGTTCTTCCTCGGTATTTACTTTCGCCAGGCGAAACTCGGGTTCAAGCTGCTTCGCCGCCTGGGCGAACGCCGGCGCCATGCTGCGACAGGGGCCGCACCATGGCGCCCAGAAATCGACCAGCAGCGGAACGTCGGAGCGTGTGGCGTGGGTATCGAAGTTTGCGACGCCGAGCTCAACGGGCTCGCCGGTGAACAGGCGGGCCTTGCATTTGCCGCAGGTGCCGCCATCGGCAAGGCGCTCAGCAGGCAGCCGATTGGCCGCATGACAATGGGGGCAAACGACGATCATCCGTAGCGGCGAGGTCAGCGTCATTTGCTGGCCCGCCCGCTACGCAGGGGATTCATCAAGGGCTCGGACATGGCGTACTCCATATATCAGGTCTCACTGATATAGGGGCGCTGCCGGCAACTTCAAGCCGATGTCAGGTTTTGGCGCCGAGTGCCTTGGCACGCGTTCCCGCTGCCATATCGGTTTGAGCCGAGACGGGCCAGCCGGCGAGGTGGGTCGAGACCAGGTCGCGCAGCGCGGCAATCCAGTCGGGGCGTTCATTCACACAGGGGATGTAGTGAAACTCCTTGCCGCCGGACGAGAGAAATGCCGCTTTGCACTCCATTGCGATTTCTTCCAGGGTTTCCAGGCAATCGGCGACGAAGCCGGGGCAGATCACATCGATTCGTGCCGTGCCGCCAGCGCCGAGTTTTTCGAGCGTCGGCTGGGTATAGGGTTGCAGCCACTCGGCTTTGCCGAAGCGCGACTGGAAGGTGATCAGATAGTCGCTCTCGGTGAGTTCCAGCGCTTCAGCCAGCAAGCGTCCGGTTTTCTGGCACTCGCAATAATAGGGGTCGCCCAGGTCCAGCGAGCGGCGAGGCAGGCCGTGAAAGCTCATCACCAGTTTGTCGGGCCGGCCAGTCGCTGCCCAGTGTTCGCGGACGCTGGCCGCCAGCGCAGCGACGTAGCCGGGGTGGTCGTGGAAGTGCTTGATGAAACGCAGTTCCAACGGGTTACGGCTGCGCTTGAGCCAATCGGCCACATCGTCCATCACGCTGGCCGTGGAACTCGCTGCGTATTGCGGATACAGCGGCACGACCAGCACGCGCTCGACGCCATCGCGCTTGAATTGGTCGAGGACGCTGCCGATCGAGGGCTGACCATAGCGCATGGCGGACGCCACCACTATGTCCGCAGCGCCGGATTCGCCCAGCCAGCCTTTGAGCAGTTTGGTCTGGCGCTCGGTGTGCACCTTCAGCGGCGAGCCGTCCTGCATCCAGATCTTGGCGTATTTGGCCGCCGATTTGGCCGGGCGCAGGTTGAGGATGATGCCGTTCAGAATCAGCCACCAGACCGGGCGCGGGATTTCGACCACGCGCGGATCCCAGAGAAACTGTTTGAGATAGCGGCGCAGCGCTGTCGCCGTGGGTGCCTCCGGCGTGCCGAGATTGACCAGCAGGACGGCGGTACGGCGCGGTGCGCCGTGTGTTTGTGCGGGTTCGGGTGCGTAGCGCGGCATGGATTTCTAGGGCATCGAAAGTGCCGAGGACAACAGCTTGGCGGTGATGTCGACGATCGGAATAACGCGTTCGTAGGCCATGCGCGTCGGGCCGATGACGCCAATGGTGCCGACGATCTGGCCATCGACCTCGTAGGGTGCGGCGACCACGCTGCATTCATCGAGCGGTGCAATACCGGATTCGCCTCCGATGAAAACCTGCACGCCATCCGCGCGGCAGGAAAGTTCAAGCAACTGCGCGAGGCCGGTGCGTTGTTCGAACAGATCGAAGACGCGGCGCAGGCGTGTCATGTTGGACGACAGGTCTTCGACACCGAGCAGGTTCTTCTCGCCGCTGATGACGTATTGCGTCGATGTGTCGGCGATGGCCTGGTTGCCGGCATCGAGCGCGGCAGTCATCAGTTCGGACATGTCGGCACGCAACTGGCGCAGTTCTTCCACCACACGCGCGCGCACCTGGTCGAAGTCGAGTCCAAGGCAGTTCTGGTTCAGGTAGTTCGCCGCCTCGACCAGTTCTGACGGGCTGAAATTGCGCTGCGTAAACAGGATGCGGTTTTGCACATCGCCGTCAGCGGTGACGATGATCAGCAAAACGCGCCTGTCCGACAGACCGAGAAACTCTATCTGCCGGATACGAGGCTGCTGCCTGCGCGGCGCCACCACCACGCCGGCAAAGGCGGTAAGTTGCGAGAGCAACTGGGACGCGTGGCTGATCACCAACTGCGGCTGGTCGGGCTGGATGGCCTCCTGGATTTCTGACAGTTCGCTGCCTTGCAGGGGCTTCACCGTCAACAGCGAGTCGACGAAGAGGCGGTAGCCCAAAGGTGTCGGTACTCGTCCGGCTGAGGTGTGCGGGCTGGCGATAAAGCCCATTTCTTCAAGATCCGACATCACATTGCGGATCGTCGCCGGAGAAAGTTCAAGCCCCGAGTATTTGGAAAGCGTGCGCGAACCAACCGGTTGACCTTCGGCGATATAGCGTTCGATCAGGGTTTTCAGCAGGGTTTGCGCACGATAGTCCAGCATGCGTCGATTTTAGAGCCAAAACAGTCGAAAGACGGAGTTTCAACGCAGGCCAGCGCCGGCTCTATCGCCGTCAAGTGCGGCGGTCGCAGCCAAAAGCGCCGGCACAAATTGTGGTCTAATCAACCGCATGAGCGCCGCCGCAACGTCCGAATTCCGCACCATTGCCCTGATCGGCAAGTACCAGAGCCGGGAAATCGCCGAATCCCTGCGGCTGCTTGCCACTTTTCTGAGCCAGCGCGGCATAGAGGTTCTGCTGGAAGAAGATACGGCTGCGGCAGTGGGCGCCAATGGCTATGCGGTGGCCGGCTATGAAGCGATCGGCGCTCGCGCCGAACTGGCGATCATCCTTGGCGGTGACGGCACCATGCTGAACGCCGCGCGGCATCTGGCGGAGTTCGAAGTGCCCCTGGTCGGCATCAATCAAGGGCGGCTCGGTTTCATGACCGACATCGCGCTGGGTCAATGATCGAAAGCATCACTGCCTTGCTGGAGGGGAAGTTTTCCAGGGAGCAGCGGTTTTTACTGAACGCCGAAGTGCTGCGCGATGGCGAAGTGGCATTCCAGACGCTGGCGTTGAACGACGTGGTGGTCAACAAGGGCGACATCGGCCGCATGATCGAGCTCGAAGTGAAAGTCGATGGCGAACTGATCCATGTCCTGCGTGCCGATGGACTGATCGTGTCCACGCCTACCGGATCAACCGCCTATGCGCTTTCCGCCAACGGTCCGATCCTTCATCCCTCGGTGCCCGGCATCGCCATCGTACCGCTCTGTCCGCATGCACTCACGAATCGACCGATTACCGTCAGCGACAACAGCGTGATCGATATTGCGCTGTTGCTGCCGCACGACGCACGTGTTCACTTCGACGGCCAGACGCGCTATGACGCCCGCGCCGGAGACGTAGTGCGGATCGCGCGTTCGCGCTACAACCTCACCTTGCTGCATCCGCCGGGCTACAGCTACTTTGCCATGCTGCGGGAAAAGCTCCACTGGAGCTCGACTCCCCGTCACTGAAAGCTTATGAATAAATCTACTGCGCGTGCCGGATCGGGGCTTGGGCGGTGCTCGCTATCCTCACATATACCAACATATGTTCCGGTAGCTGCGCTCTGGCCGCACCCCGCTGCGGCCCGCTCGCTACGATTTCTTCACAAGCTTTAAATTCAACATGCTGCTGCGCCTGATCGTCCGTGATTTTGTCATTGTCGACCGTCTCGAACTCGAGTTCGCCGGCGGCTTTGGCGCCCTGACCGGCGAGACCGGCGCCGGAAAATCCATTCTGGTCGATGCCCTTTCGCTGGCGTTGGGCGAGCGCGCCGATGCGACCGTGGTGCGCACCGGTGCGGAGCGCGCCGAGATTTCCGCCGAGTTCGATGTGACGCCGGCCGGTGCACTGGAAGCCTGGCTGCAAGCCAACGACTACGATACCGACGCCTGCCTGCTGCGTCGCGTGATCGACAGCGCCGGTCGATCCCGCGCCTATATCAACGGTACTGCGGCGACGCTGGGGCAGATGCGCGAAGTGGCTGACTTCCTGGCCGACATTCACGGCCAGAATGCGCATCATTCCCTGTTGCGTAGCGACGCCCAGCGGGACTTGCTCGACACCCATGCCGGGGCGCAGGGTCTGGCGCGCGACGTCGCCGCCGCTTACGGCGCATGGCGCGCGGCGCGCGAGGCGCGTGAAGCCGCCGAGAAGGATGTCGAGGCCAGCGTGCGTGAGCGCGAACTGCTCGAATGGCAGGTAAAGGAGCTTGTTGCCTTGGGCTTCGACCCGGCTGAGTGGCAGGAAACCGAACAGGAACAGCGTCGGCTGGGCAATGCCAGCGCACTGCTGGAAGCGGCGGGCGCCGCACTGGCGGCACTGGAGGACGGAGAAACGGCGAGCCTGCCGCTGCTTCAGCATGCGGGGGCGCGACTGTCGGAATTGACCAGCTACGATTCGGCCTTGGCCGATGCGGCCCAATTGTTCGAGACGGCCCTGATCCAGCTTGAAGAGTCGGCGCTGGCGCTACGGCGATATCAGGACCGTCTGGAACTCGATCCGGCTCGTTTGAATGAACTCGACAATCGCATCGATGCCGTGACGCAGATGGCGCGCAAGCATCGTGTTGCCCCTGAGGAATTTCCCGCGTTGCTTGAGGGTCTGCAAAACCGACTGGCCGAACTCGTGTTGCGTGCCGATCCTGAGGCGCTGGCCGAGCGGGAACGCACGGCCGAAACGGCGTTTCGCGACGTGGCAAAGAAACTTTCCGCGGCGCGGGCGAAGACCGCCAAGGCGCTGTCCGCAGCCGTGACCGCCGGCATGCAGGAACTGGCGATGGCGGGAGGGCGCTTCGAGATCGCGCTTGAAGCCTTGCCCGAAGGCGCATCCTGCGGCCTCGAAACTGTCGAGTTTCGCGTATCGGCCAACGCCGGGCAGCCGCTGCGCGCGCTGGCCAAGGTTGCCTCTGGCGGCGAGTTGTCGCGAATTGGTTTGGCCTTGCAGGTCATCGCCAGCCAGGCCAATCCGGCTGGCACCCTGATTTTTGACGAGGTCGATGTCGGTATCGGCGGCCGCGTCGCGGAGATCGTCGGCCGCATGTTGCGCGAACTGGGCAAGAGCCGGCAGGTGCTGTGCGTCACGCATCTTCCGCAGGTGGCGGCGCAGGCCGACTGGCAATGGTCGATCGCCAAGGAAACACACAACGGCGCGACCACGTCTTCGGTCAGCGTGCTCGATCAGGAGGCCCGCATTGGCGAGATCGCCCGCATGCTGGGTGGCGAGAAAATCACCGAAACCACGCGCCGCCACGCGGCAGAAATGTTGGGTTCGGGTTAGACAGGCAAGCTCGGCGCGCCGAGCATCGTCACGACACCGGTAGCGATGAACACGGCGGCGGCTATCCAGCGGATTATCTTCAGGGGCAGACGTTTGGCCAGCCGTTCACCGATGATGACGGCCGGCACGTTCGCCAGCATCATGCCCAATGTAGTGCCCATCACCACGGCGAACAGGGCGCCCTGAAACTGCGCGCCCAGAGCCACCGTTGCGAATTGCGTCTTGTCGCCCATTTCGGCGATGAAGAAGGCAATCGTGGTGGTGACGAAGGCGCCGGCGGGATGGATTTTCGGGTCCTCGTCGAGCGAATCGGGATGCAGCGCCCACAGGCCGAAAACGACGAACACCGCGCCGGTGATCCATGGCAGCCATTGCGGCGCGATCAGTTGTGCCAGCCAGACGCCGATCGATCCGGCCAAGGCGTGATTGAGTATCGTCGCGACGAAGATACCGGCAATGATGGGGAGGGGTTTGCGCAGCCGGGCCGCCAGCACGAAGGACAGCAACTGGGTTTTGTCGCCGATTTCCGCGATTGCGACCAGGGTGGTCGCGGTGAGAAAGGCTTCCACGCTCAGCTGACAGTCTTGCGGTGCTGGCAGTCAACCTTGTTGCACTCGACGTAGAGGTAGAGCGCGTGTTCGCGAACCGTAAAACCGCGTTCTTCAGCAATCTTGATTTGCCGTTTCTCGATTGACGCATCGAAAAATTCTTCCACCCGGCCGCATTCCACGCAAACCAGATGGTCGTGATGCTGCCCCTCGTTCAGTTCGAAAATTGCCTTGCCGGATTCGAAATGGTGGCGCTGCAGCAAGCCGGCCTGCTCGAACTGGGTCAGCACGCGGTAGACGGTGGCCAGCCCAATATCCATGCCGTCGGCAAGCAGGTGGCGATAGACGTCTTCCGCCGTGACATGGCGCGGGGAGCCTTCATCCTGTAGCTTGTGGAACAGGTCCAGAATTTTCAGGCGAGGGTAGGTTGCCTTGAGGCCGAGGCTCTTGAGATCGTCGGGATGGGTCATGGAACGGTAAGCGCGGCCTCTTGGGCGCTCGGGAGGCGCAGTGGTGGGGTGGCGGCTATGATATAGTTTTCGCGCCCCGATTGGGATAATGCAATCGGGAAATGACGAGGCGTGCCAGAATAGGCGGCCATCACCCAATAGTGGTTTTCCCGGATTTCCCCGATGAAGCGAATTCTCCTGCTCCTGCCTTTGCTGGCAGCCTGTTCCAATACCCCGCAGATCACCTCCTACCTCTCGCCCTATCGCATCGATGTGCGGCAGGGCAACTTCGTTACACAGGAGATGGTGGCGCAGTTGAAGCCGGGCCTTACTCGCGAGCAGGTGCGCTTCATTCTCGGCTCGCCGCTGGTGGCAGACATGTTCCACGTCGACCGCTGGGACTACGTCTATCGCTTCCAGCCCGGGCACGGCGAAGCTCAGCAGCGTCGGCTGGTGGTGTTCTTTCAGGACAACAAACTGACGCGGGTTGCCGGCGATGTGGTGGCTGAAGATGGTTCAAAGGCCGAAGCGCCCAAGCCTGCCGCACAGGTGATCGATATTCCGGCACCGGCCGCTGCCGGCGCCGCTACTCCGGAGAAGAAGTAAGGCATGGAAAAGATTCGCTATGCCATCGCCGGCAGCTCGGGCCGCATGGGCCGCACCCTGATCGAGGCGGTACAGCAGGACGAGGGCGCCGTGCTGGCCGCTGCGCTCGAACACGGCAGCAGTCCGTTTCTCGGCAAGGATGCCGGCGAACTGGTCGGCGCGCCCTGCGGCGTCCATATCACCGCCGACCTCGATGCCGCGCTGGCCGTCGCCGACTGCTTGATCGACTTTACCCGGCCGGAAGGCACGCTGCAGCATCTGGAGGCTTGCCGGCGCCACAAGGTCGGCCTGGTTATCGGCACCACAGGCTTTTCGGCTCAGGGAAAGCTGGCCATTGAAGAGGCGGCAAAGGAGATTCCAGTCGTTTTTGCGCCAAACATGGCGGTGGGCGTCAATGCGGTATTCCGGCTGCTCGATATGGCGGCTCGCATCCTCAAGGAAGGCTATGACGTCGAAGTGATCGAAGCGCATCATCGCCACAAGGTCGATGCGCCTTCGGGCACCGCCCTGCGCATGGGAGAAGTGGTGGCTGCGGCTCTCGGTCGAGACTTGGCCGAATGCGCCGTCTATGGCCGCGAAGGGCATACCGGCGAGCGGCCGGCGACGCAAATCGGGTTTTCAACCATTCGCGGCGGCGACATTGTCGGCGACCATACGGTGCTGTTTGCCGGCGCCGGCGAGCGCATCGAGATTACGCACAAGTCGGCCAGCCGCATGCCCTATGCGCTGGGTGCCCTGCGAGCCGGCCGCTTCATGAGCGGCCACGATCGCGGCCTGTTCGACATGCAGGATGTGCTGGGGTTGAAGTAGTTCGAATACCAGTGACCGGCGCGGTCCCGACGTTGCGGGAAGCGGCCTGACAAGATATAATTCAAAGGTTTGCCGGACACTATGTGAATCAAGCGGTGTCCGGCCCCTATCGCCGAATTGTCTTGTTCCGGGAGCTCCATCGTGTCTCACTTTCCGCCTGCCCTTCTTGCTCTGGCCGACGGAACGGTGTTTAGAGGCAAAGGCATTGGAGCCAGCGGCAGCAGCGTGGGCGAAGTGGTGTTCAACACCGCACTGTCCGGCTACCAGGAAATACTGACCGATCCGTCCTACAGCCGGCAGATCGTCACCCTCACCTATCCCCACATCGGCAGCTACGGCGTCAATCGCGAAGACTGCGAATCCGCGCGCATCCACGCCGCCGGTCTCGTAATTCGCGACCTCCCCTTGCTGGCCTCGAATTTTCGCAGCGAGCAGACGCTCGATGCCTACCTGCGCGCCGAGAACGTGCTGGGACTGGCCGACATCGACACCCGCAAGCTGACCCGCATCCTGCGCGAAAAGGGCGCCCAGGCGGGCTGCCTGATGGCGGGTGAGCATTTGAATGCCGATGATGCCGTGGCGCAGGCGCGTGCCTTCCCCGGCTTGGCTGGCATGGATCTGGCGCAGGTGGTCAGCTCGGAGAAGTCCTATGCATGGAGCGAGGGCGAGTGGCAGCTCGGCACGGGTTTTGCGAAGCCGGACAACTTCCGTTTCAACGTCGTTGCCTACGACTTTGGCGTCAAGCGCAACATCCTGCGCATGCTGGCCTCGCGCGGCTGCAAACTCACCGTGGTGCCGGCCAAAACCCCGGCTGCGGAAGTGCTGGCGATGAATCCTGATGGCGTGTTTCTGTCCAATGGTCCCGGTGATCCGGAGCCTTGCGGCTATGCCGTGGCAGCAATCCGCGAATTTCTCGACCGGCGCCTGCCCACCTTCGGCATTTGCCTCGGCCATCAATTGATGGGGCTGGCGGGCGGCGGCAAGACGCTGAAAATGAAGTTCGGCCACCACGGCGCCAATCATCCGGTCAAGGACTTGGAAACCGGGCAGGTGCTGATCACCAGCCAGAACCACGGCTTTGCGGTCGATCCGGCGAGCCTGCCGGCAAACGTGAAAGTGACCCACGTCTCGCTGTTCGACGGCAGCCTGCAGGGCATGGCCTGGACCGATCGGCCGGCGTTCTGCTTCCAGGGCCATCCTGAAGCCAGCCCGGGGCCGCACGATGTCGCTTACCTCTTTGACCGCTTCATTCAGTCGATGGCGGCGAAGTAAGCCATGGCTTACGGCATTACCGATCTTGCGACCTATGTGCTGGGCACGATTTTCATCGTGCTGCTGCCGGGGCCCAATTCACTCTACGTTTTGTCGGTGGCGTCGCAGCGCGGCGTTCGTGCCGGCTACCTCGGCGCCTGCGGAATCTTTGTCGGCGATGCAATCCTGATGGTGCTCTCGGCAACCGGCGTGGCGTCCTTGTTGCAGGCCAGTCCCGCCCTGTTCATGGTGCTCAAGGCCATCGGTGCGGCATATCTGGCGTGG
>JBIJDI010000369.1:0-3098 GCA_044344235.1 Sulfuritalea sp.
AGTCCACCAGTGCCAGTTCGAACAGCTCTCGCTTGAGGGTCAGCGAACGCGGCATCCGGCTCTTGAGCTTCTCGAACCATTCGGCATGCAGCTTGAGCTCTTCACGCCAGGCAGTGGTGTCCACCGCCGTCAGGTGTTCGAACTGCGCCTTGGTGACGTCCTCGCTGCCGCTCCAGTCAAGGTCTTCGAAGCGGGGCATCCAGCCGAGAACAGTCTGCTTCGCATCAGACTCGCCGCTGCAGCGACCGACGATCCACTTCAGCACCCGCATGTTCTCGCCGAACCCGGGCCACAAGAACTTGCCATCCGCATCCTGACGGAACCAGTTCACCGAAAAGATGCGCGGCGCGTGCTCGATCTGATGTCCGATGCGCAGCCAGTGGTTGAAATAGTCACCCATGTGGTAACCGCAGAACGGCAACATGGCAAACGGATCGCGGCGCACGATGCCCTGCGCACCCGCGGCGGCGGCGGTGGTTTCCGAGCCGAGCGTGGCGGCCATATAAACGCCATAGTTCCAGTTGAAGGCTTCGAACACCAGGGGCACGGTAGTAGACCGGCGGCCGCCGAAAACAAATGCCGAGATCGGCACGCCTGCAGGGTTGTCCCAATCCGGATCGATCACGGGGCACTGGCTGGCCGGCGCAGCAAAGCGTGAATTCGGGTGGGCCGCCTTGCGTCCGGTTTCCTTGCCGATCTCCGGTGTCCAGTCCTGGCCTTGCCAGTCGATGCAATGCGCAGGCGGCACCTTGCTCATGCCTTCCCACCAGACATCGCCGTCATCGGTCAGGGCGACGTTGGTGAAAATGATGTTCTCTTTCAAGGTTTCCATCGCATTGAAGTTGGTCTTGTCGCTGGTGCCGGGAGCGACGCCGAAAAATCCGGCTTCGGGATTGATCGCGTAGAGGCGACCATCCTTCCCCGGCTTGATCCAGGCGATGTCATCGCCGACCGTGGTCACCTTCCAGCCGCCGAGGCTTTCGGGAGGAATGAGCATGGCGAGGTTGGTCTTGCCGCAGGCCGAGGGAAAGGCCGCGGCGATATAGGTCTTCTCGCCTTCGGGGGATTGAATGCCAAGAATCAACATGTGTTCGGCCAGCCAGCCTTCGTCGCGGGCCATGGTCGAGGCGATGCGCAGGGCGAAACATTTCTTGCCCAGCAGCGCATTGCCGCCGTAGCCAGAGCCGAATGACCAGATCTCGCGCGTCAGCGGGAAATGGCAGATGTACTTGGTTTTGTTGCACGGCCATTTGACGTCCGCCTGACCGGATTCGAGGGGGTGGCCAACGCTGTGCAGGCAGGGCACAAATATGCCATCGCTGCCGAGCTGATCCAGTACCGCACGTCCCATGCGGGCCATGATGCGCATGCTGACCACCACGTAAGGGCTGTCTGAAAGCTCGACGCCGATGTGGGCAATCGGCGAGCCAATGGGGCCCATCGAGAACGGAACGACGTACATGGTGCGCCCGCGCATGCAACCCTTGAACAATCCGCGCAAGATTTCCTTCATCTTGTCCGGATGTTCCCAATTGTTGTTGGGGCCGGCATCTTCCGGATCCGAGGTGCAGACGTAGGTGCGGTCCTCGACGCGGGCAACGTCCGATGGGTCGGACAGGGCCAGATAGGAGTTCTTGCGCTTCGCGGGGTTGAGCTTGATCATGCTGCCGGCCGCAACCATCTGGGTGAAGAGTCGATCGGCTTCTTCCGGTGAGCCATCGCACCAGACGATGTCGTCCGGCTCGGTGAGCGCCGCAACTTCGGCCACCCAGGCGCTCAATCGGGCGTGTTTGACATAAGCAGGGGTCGGGAACTGTTTGGGCTGGTTCATGACGCGATAATCTCCACTCTGATTTTGAATTCGCACCGGGCGGCCGGCGATCCGGGGGGCGGGATCGGCACAGCTTTCGGCAGCCTGCGGCGGGGACGGGACAGCCCGGGTCGCGGAGCTAAATGAGCTGGCAATTATCCCACAATCAACTGCCGCACGCGCTGCCTTGCGCTGCTGCGTCGACGCGGGTGCAAGCGGCCGGGCGTCCGGAAGCGGCTCGACCACGGCACACAAGTTGAATTGCGCCGGGAAATGGCCGGTTTGCCGCAAAGTCGGCGCTGGCGGCACGGCGATACAATTGAGGCTAATGCAAAAAGGAGAAGTTTTTCATGGATGAACGTATTCGCGCTGCGGCATTGGAGTACCACCGCAATCCCAAACCCGGCAAGATCGCTGTTACCCCGACCAAGGCCCTGACCAATCAGGCTGACTTGTCGCTCGCTTATTCGCCGGGCGTCGCCGCGGCGTGCGACGAGATAGTGCGCGATCCTTCCACTGCGGCCTTGTATACCTCGCGCGCCAATCTCGTGGCGGTCATCACCAATGGCACCGCGGTACTCGGCCTGGGCAACATCGGACCGCTGGCCGGCAAGCCGGTGATGGAAGGCAAGGGCGTGTTGTTCAAGAAGTTCGCCGGCATCGACGTATTCGACATCGAAGTCGCCGAGAACGACCCCGACAAACTGGTCGACATCATTGCCTCTCTGGAGCCGACCTTTGGCGGCATCAATCTGGAAGACATCAAGGCGCCCGAGTGCTTCTATGTCGAAGCCCGGCTGCGCGAGCGGATGAAGATCCCGGTTTTCCACGACGACCAGCACGGCACCGCGATTATTGCCAGTGCCGCGGTGCTGAACGGCATGCGCGTGGTCGGCAAGGACATCGGCAAGGTCAAGCTGGTTTGCTCCGGCGCAGGTGCGGCGGCGATAGCCTGCCTCGATTTGTTGGTGAGCCTCGGTCTCGATTCGAAGAACGTTTTTGCGGTCGACAGCAAGGGTGTGATCCACACCGGACGCGAGGGGCTTGACCCGTCCAAGGCGCGCTATGCGCAGGCGACGGACGCCCGCTCCCTGGCGGATGTGATGGTGGACGCCGACATTTTTCTTGGCCTCTCCACGGCGGGGGTGCTGAAGCCGGAGATGGTCAAGACCATGGCGAAAGATCCGCTGATTCTCGCCATGGCCAATCCCGAGCCTGAAATTCTTCCGGAAGATGCCAAGGCGGTGCGCCCCGACGCCATCATCGGCACCGGTCGCTCGGACTATCC
>JBIJDI010000370.1:0-3094 GCA_044344235.1 Sulfuritalea sp.
CCGACGCGGTGCTCGACGCCATGGATGAGTGGAATCGCAACACCCACGGCCGTTCCGGCCTCACGGCACGGGTCAAGGCCTCGATCATGACCGAAGCCGAGGTCGAGGCACAGGCGCTGGAATTTCTGCGGCGCCACGTGCCGCGCCAGGCGACGCCGATGTGCGGCAATTCGATTTGCCAGGACCGGCGCTTCATGGCGCGCTACATGCCGAAACTCGAGGACTGGTTTCACTACCGCAATCTCGACGTATCGACGCTCAAGGAATTGTGCAAGCGCTGGAAGCCCGAAGTGGCGAAGGGTTTGAAGAAGCACGGAAAGCACGAGGCGCTGGCGGACATTCTCGAGTCGATCGACGAGCTCAAGTATTACCGCGAGCATTTCCTGAAGCTGTAATCATTCTGTTCGGCGATACAGGCGCAGGCGTTCGCTCTTGTCGCCGGGGCGCGAGGTCTCGAAGGTCAGCGTCCAGTCGGGGAAATCCTTCTCGGTGCGCGGGGTGGCCTGCACGATCAGGTAGCGACAATCCTTGGCGCGGGCGCTGCTGACGGTGCGGATGCCGCTGAAGTAGTCGAGCGAGGCGCGTTGCGCCAGCCCCAGGCCGCGGCGTGCGATACAGCCGGGATGGGCGCCCAGCGTGTGGCGAAACTCGGCGCTGACGCTGCGGTAACTTTTTCCGTAGTCGATCCACGGCAGCCACAGTGTCACCAGCAGCACCCAGATGGTCGTCAGTCCGACGCTCCAGCGCGCGGCGGCCCGCCAAGGTGAGCGTGGCGTGCGCAGCATGACCGCGATCCAGCCGACAGTCGCGGCGATCGCCAGCACGATGGCAACGGTGGAGACCTCGGCAACGAAACCGGGGGCCGGTTTGCTGAAGTTCTTGGCGACTCGCGCCGGTTCGCCGGTCAGCATGGCGATGCCGCCCAGCCAGATCAGCGCCGCGATCAGCGTGAAGGTCATCATGCCGAACCAGTCGAAGGCGTTGGCCGCACCGCGCCGCAGCCGGCCGGCACCGGCGGCCGCCAGCAGGGTGATGGGGACGAGCGCGGGCATGAGTGCCGTCGGCCTCGGATCGTCGGCAAAAAAAGCGAAAAGGGCCGTTGCGGTCGCGATCAGCAGCAAAACGGTTTGCGGCTTGAAAAGATTCCGGCGTTCCAGCCAGAGGCTCCACAGCGCCAACGGCAGCACCGGCCAGGCGGCCCACGCCAGCAGTTCCAGATGGTTGCGACTGAAGCCGCCGTGCAACGTCAGGCTGGCTTTTTCGGCGCTCCACCAGACGTCGAACAGGGTCGGTGCCTGCTGCCAGAGCAGGAAAGGCCATGGCAGCATGATAAGGAGAGCGATCGACACCGCCGCCAGCCATGCTACAAGGCTGCCCCGTGTCCGCCACGCGGGGTGCACCCCGAGTATCAGTCCGGTCACAAGCTGAATCACGACGCTGTCGAGGCCGGCTCCGAGAAAGCCGATGCCGATCCCGGCGCCGAAGAGCAGGCCGCCCCGCACCGGCTTCTGTCGCCAGGTGGATAGACCCCACAGGGAAATGATGAAACCGGTGATCGCAACGATGGCCGGTTGTGCTTCGTGCAGCGGCACCAGCAGGCCCAGTGTGCCGATGGCGAGCAATGGGGCGGCCAGTGCGGCGCTGGCGCCGAGCAACTGTTTCGCCATGCGCGAAAGGATGGCGAGGAAGGCGGCGCCGAACAGCACCGAAGCGAGACGGGCGGCGTCGTGCCACGGCAGCAGCCATCCCAGCAACTTGCCGCACAGGGCCGCCACCCAGTGATACAGGGGGGGTGAAACCAGCCAGGGGTCACCCGCGATGCGCGGCACCAGCCAGTCACCCCCGGCCATGCCGTAGGCGACGCCGAGGTGCAGGACGTCGTCCACCTTCCACGGGTCGTGGCCCACCACGCCGGCCAGCAGCCAGATGGCGCAGAGAAATAGTGCGCCACGTCGCGCCAGGGTGGGCGCGGGGCTGTGGTTGCGATCGATCAGGTCAGGCACGATACGAGATTACCAGCGCCATGAAACTCGCGAGGATACCGTCCCCGCCCTTCGGGACGGGGACATAAAAAAGGCAGCCCGAGAGCTGCCTTTTCTTGATGCCGCAAGGTATTGGCGCAGAGTCAGGCCGCCTTTTTGCTGTACTTCTGGCGGAAGCGCTCGACACGGCCGGCAGTGTCGACAATCTTCTGCTTGCCGGTGTAGAACGGATGGCAGGCGGAGCAGACTTCGATGTGCAGTGGCTTGATGCTGGTGGATTGGGTGGTGAACTTGTTGCCACAGCTGCAGGTGACTTCGATCTCGCCGTAGTTCGGGTGGATGGCGTCTTTCATTTCATTGTCCTTTCAAGTGCAGGCGCGGCTCGTGGATTTGGCGAACCGACAGAGCCGAGCATTATCCGCTAATTTTCGGTCCAGCGCAATCAGCGCTGGCGCATCGCATCAAAGAACTCGGCGTTGTTCTTGGTGGCCTTGACCTTGTCCACCAGGAATTCCGTAGCTTCCATGTCGTCCATGTTGTACAGCAGCTTGCGCAGGATCCACATTTTCTGCAGCACGGCAGGCACCAGCAGCAACTCCTCGCGGCGGGTGCCGGAGCGGTTGACGTTGATCGCCGGGTAGACGCGCTTCTCGGCCATCTTGCGGTCGAGGTGGATTTCCATGTTGCCGGTGCCCTTGAATTCCTCGTAGATCACGTCGTCCATGCGCGAGCCGGTTTCGATCAGGGCGGTGGCGATGATGGTCAGCGAACCGCCTTCCTCGATGTTGCGTGCTGCGCCGAAGAAGCGCTTGGGCTTTTGCAGGGCGTTGGCATCGACACCGCCGGTGAGCACCTTGCCGGAAGCGGGCTGCACGGTGTTGTAGGCGCGCGCGAGACGCGTGATCGAGTCGAGCAGGATCACTACATCTCGCTTGTGTTCGACCAGGCGCTTGGCCTTTTCGATGACCATTTCGGCCACCTGGACGTGGCGCGTGGCCGGTTCGTCGAAGGTCGACGCAACGACTTCGCCCTTGACCGTGCGCATCATTTCCGTGACTTCTTCCGGGCGTTCGTCGATCAGCAGCACGATGAGCGTGACATCGGGATGGTTG
>JBIJDI010000057.1:0-10970 GCA_044344235.1 Sulfuritalea sp.
AAACTTGCTGGAACAGACCATCGATCTGTTCGGCGCCATTCCCGATTCGCTGATCGCACTGCTCGGCCGCTTCTCGATCGCCGCCATCTTCTGGAAATCCGGGCAAACCAAGATCCAGGGCTTTGCCATCGATATCGTCAGCGGCGAATATACGCTGGGGCTGCCGAGGCTATCCGACTCTGCGATTGATCTGTTTCGCAGCGAGTACCGGCTGCCCCTGATTCCACCCGAAATCGCCGCGCCGGTAGCGGCCTTTGCCGAACATCTGTTCCCGCTGCTGATCCTGATCGGCCTGGCGACCCGCTTTTCGGCGGGGGCCTTGCTGGTGATGACACTGACCATCCAGCTGTTCGTCTATCCCGACGCCTGGCCGACCCACGGCGTGTGGGCGGCCGTGCTAATCTTCCTGATGGCCAAGGGGCCGGGAGTCTTCTCCCTGGATCATTTGATCTCCCGCCGCTACGGCTGAAATTTCTACTTCTGCCGGGCATGAAAAAGATCCATCCCGGAGATTCGTGATGTTCAGTTCGCTTTCAATCCGTGCGCGGCTGATTCTTTCCTTTTCGGTCCTGCTCTGCCTGTTGCTGGCCGTTGCGTCGGTTTCCCTGCAGCGTTTTCAGGTGCTGACGGACAAGACGGGTGAACTGATCGACGAAGAAGTGCGTCGCGTATTCCTTGCCCAGAACGCCAATCAGCATGCCCAGGCCGCGGCCATATACCTGCTCAAGATCCTGCAGACGCCCGAGCGGGAAAAGCGCGTTCCGCTCTATGCAGAAATGGACGCCGACAACGCCGCGTCCGAGTCGGCCATCACCGAACTCAGTCGGGGAGTTGTGGTGCCGGCGGTGAAAGAGGAAGTCGCGCAGATACTGGCACTCAGCAAGACCTATGCAAGCGTATTTCAGGAGACCGTGGAGCTGGTCGAGCTTGGCGGCCCGCAGGCGGCACACAGGCACTTCGACGAGAAAACCAGCGTGGTGCTCGCTTCCCTCCTGAGTGCAACGCAGAGTCTGGTGATCAAACATCAGCAATTGACCCAGGCCGAAGTCGAGCGGCTCCGCGGCGACACCGCCAGTGCCAGGCTGCTGGTAATCCTTCTATCGGTCGGCGCATTCCTGACCGGCAGCATCCTGGCCTGGCTGATCTCGCGCAGCATCGTCACGCCCGTTCGGGAAGCAGTGGCCGTCGCTGAAACTATCGCCAACGGCGACTACAAGAGAGAAGTCCCCGTCGGCCGGCGCGACGAGATCGGCGCCCTGCTGCGCTCGCTGGCCATCATGCGCGACAGCATCGGCAGCCGCGAAGAAAGCATTCTGCGGCTGGCCTATGTGGATACCCTGACCGGCCTGCCCAACCGCACGCGCCTGCTTGAACTGTTTGAGGCGCGTTGCGCTGATTGCGCCGGCGTTCTGTTCATACTCGGGATAGATCGCTTTGCGCCAATCAACAAGGCGCTGGGGCACGCGGTAGGCGACCAATTGCTGCGCGAGATCGCGGTGCGCCTGAAAGGCGCGCTGGGCGAATCGGAAATCGTGGCCCGGCTGTGGGGCGACGAATTCGCCTTGTTGCTGAACCCCGCCGGCAAGCCGGTCATTGAGGCATTCGCGCAAAAGATCCTCATGGCCCTGCGAGAGCCCATGAGCGTCGATGGCCAGCGTCTGGACATCGATGCCAGCATCGGCATTGTCAGCTTCCCGCAGGACGGCTCCAGTATTACCAGCCTGATGCGGCGCGCCGATCTAGCCATGAACGCCGCAAAACGGCGGCATTCCGGATTTGCCTTCGGCGCCGAACTGGAGGACGAACCGGCCCACGAACAACTGTCATTGATCGGCGAGATGCGTGAGGCGCTGGCTCGGGGCGAATTTGTTGCCTGGTACCAGCCCAAGCTGAATCTGGCACAGAACAGGATCAGCGGGGCCGAAGCGCTGATTCGCTGGCGCCACCCGCAGAAAGGCATGATTCCGCCGGGACGCTTCATTCCGTTTGCGGAACAAACCGGTTTCATTCGTGAAATCACGCCATGGATACTCAGACAGGCCATGGAACATGCAGCGCAATGGCGGCAGTCGGGCATGCCGGTGGTGACCTCGGTCAACCTGTCCACACACGACCTGCTGAATCACACCCTGGTCGACCAGATCAGGGATCTGATCAACCAGTACGCGCTGCCGCCGGAATTGCTCTGCCTGGAGATCACCGAGAGCGCGCTGATGGACGAACCGGAACTTGCGCTAAAGCATCTGCATGAACTCGCCGCGCTCGGCCTGAAACTGTCGATTGACGACTACGGAACCGGGCAGGCCTCGCTGGCCTACGTCAAGACCTTGCCGGTGCATGAACTGAAGATCGACCGCGCCTTCGTCACCGGCGTCGATAGCGACCACAAGAATGCCGCGATCGTTCGCTCGACCATTCTCCTGTGCCGCGAACTGGGCCTGTCCGTGGTCGCCGAGGGCGCAGAAACGCAGGAGGAAGTCGACTGGCTGAGAAGCGTGGACTGCGATCTGGTGCAGGGCTACCGGGTGGCAAAGCCGATGCCTGTCACCGACTTCACTGTCTGGGTGAGCGACTTCAACCAGGCCGGGCACAGCGCGTCAGGCACGGCAAGCACCTGACGCTCAGCAAGATGCCTTGCGACCCCCAACTTTTCTCTGCGGTCTATCGCAACCGAGGCGTGCGGTTATCCATCGGATTCCGGTAAGGATCCTGATAGCTGTCCTGGCGAGAAGGCGGCCGCGGTCTTTCTCCCTGTTGACCGCCCCTTTCCGGCTTGCACACCAGGGATCCATCCGGCAGCCCCGCACATGATCCGTTCAGACTTTCATTGCCGCGAAAAATGAAGCTGCAACCGGCGCCAGGATATTTGCCGGAACACGCATTGAAGGCTTCGGCGGGTGGCCCGAAACGGCGCTCGTCGCCACTCGACGGCGCTCTCTGCGCGGGCTCGTCGTTCGGAGGTCGTTGAACGTCGGCGGGCATCGCCGCGGAATCGCCGGGGGCCGGACTGGTGCGTTCCTGCGGCATCACTGCGGGTTCCGCCGGAGGAACGATGGCCTTGGCCGCCGTTGCGGCGGTCGGAATCGCCGGCGGATTCGGTTGCTGTTGCGAGCCCGGGCGTCGCGATGAGTATATGGCGATCAGGATCGCCGCCACGAAGAGAAACAAGGTCAGTAACGGGTGAGCGCTTATGGTCGCCGCAACGCGCCCCAACCACCCCGCCTCGGAATCCTCCTCCATGCGCGGGGGACGCCGCGAGCTTGTGGACTGAGCGGCCCCGCTTCGACCGCGATTTGACGAAGCAACGCCTGTCGCGCGAGCGATATTCCCACTCGCTACCTTGGCTTGAGGATGCCCGGAATCGTTAGTCGACGATGGGCGCATCGCGGCACGATCCGCCGCCGGACCGCCGGCGTGGGTGCCGCTCCGGTTGGCATCAGTTCCCGGCGCCATGACCACCGGGCCACTGGCAGCACCGCGAGTCAGCAAGCGCCGCCATTCGCCGACAGTCTGCGGCCGCTTTGTTTCATCGGCGTTCAGGGCTAGATCGATCGCTTCAAGAAAACCCGTGCTGAAGCGGCCCTCGCCGAGGAACGTCGCCGGGATCATCGCGTCGTTCTTGACGCGGTGAAGGGATAGCGGTGGAAGGACTCCCGTCGCGATACGGTAGAGCACCGCCGCCATTGCATAGATATCCGTCCACGAGCCTTGGTTGCCCTCACGCGAATACTGTTCGGGCGGACCGTAGCCATGGCTCAAAACGACCGTCAGTGCGTCCGTGGAAACAGCGCTTCGGGCTGCGCCAAAATCAATCAGGACAGGGCCCTCGTCGCTGGAACGCAGAACGATATTGGCGGGTTTGATATCCCGATGCAGAAACCCGGCGTGATGAACCGATTCCAGTCCATCCAGCAGGGGCATGACCAGCGCCAGCGTAGACTGTTCGTCCCACTGGATCGCGGTGTCCGCCAGCGCCTGTTCGAGGCTCCTGCCTTCTTCGTAGGCCATGACCATGTAGCAGGTTCCATTGCCTTCGAGGTAGCGGAAGACCTGGACGATATTCTTGTGGCGGAATCGGGCAAGCGTTTGCGCCTCGCGCATGAATCGATCCCGGCCCCACGAATATTCCGCCTGGGCCTCGTCCGACTTCAATGCGACGGCGCCCGAGAAATGATTTCGAACGGCCACGTTCGACGGGAAGAACTCCTTGATGGCAACCTTCAACTGGAGGTAATTGTCGGCCGCCAGATAGGTGATGCCGAACGCTCCCATGCCGAGAACGCTGAGAAGGCTGTACTCCTTCAGCAGGTAACCTGCCGGCAAGGCGGGAGACAAGGTCTGCGGACGATCGGAGCTCAAGGCAAAGGCCACCTGATGGTCTGGCTGGATTGGCTGTCAATGGTAGCCCAAAGCGTCACCATTCTCGACTGCCTGCTGCGGCTACAACAATGCCGTCGCCGCCGCTTCGGGCAGATCGGACAAGCCGGTGACGGCCAAAATCACTTCTGCAGCGTCGCCTCTTCGATGAGAACCTTGTACGAGTAGCCCGAGCCAAAGTCCTTGTCGGTGCGCACGACACCCTTCACCAGCACGACATCGCCGACATTGGCCTGATTGAGGGTCGTCACCAGCACGTCATTGCTGCTGTCGGCAGCCGAACCCGATCCATCGCGCAGATGAATCCAGTTCTTGCCCATGATCGAAGCGGAAAACTTTACGACCTTGCCGCGCACCTGAACCGTCTTGTCCTTGAGTTCGGCGCTCTTCGTGACGACTTCGGCGACGGTCTTCCCGTCGGGGCCGCCGGCCTTGGCCACCTTGACGTCACCCGCATAGTCGACCTTGGGTGCGCCACCGGAGTGCGCCGCAGTCATCGGGCTGCCGGCGCCGGCGGCAGCCGTTCCGCCCAGGCTGCCGAACACGATCTTGTCGAACTTCCGCTTGAGCGACTTGCTCTCGAAGTTGTTCATCACCATCACGTTCTCGATGGTGACCTTGGCGCCTTTCTTGATCGGCGCCTTGCCGACGGCAGCCCAGACTTCGCCATCGGCTGTCTTGAGCCGCAGATAGGAATAGCTCTCGACATTCTTGACTTCCAGAACCTCGCCCTTGACCACTGTTGCAGGCAGCGGTGCCGCCTGTTCGGCGCTCCAACCAACCGTCGCGCAAAGCATCAAAAAGAAAGAAAAAATGAGTTTCATGACCTGGCTGTCCCTTCGAGAAAAACATCTTGAGCAAACATCTTGCCCGACCAGGTCAAGAAACACTCCCGGTCGCGCGACAGGCATCATTCTACCTGCCACCGGCCGCTCAGACGGGCAAAGCCGTCTCGTACTTCAGTTCGCGCAGGACCACGCTGGTGCGCACGTTGGCGACACCCGGCAGTGTGAACAGGACCTGATTGAGGAAGGCGTCAAAGGCCTTGATATCCGGGGCGACGACCTTCAACAGGTAATCCGCCTCGCCGGTCGCGCTGAAGCACTCGATGACTTCCGGGCAGTCGGCAATCGCCGTTTCGAATTCCTGAATGGCGCCTTTGACATGGCGCTGCAGATTGACACTGACCAGGCAGCAGACATGCAGCCCCAGTTTTTCGCGATCAAGCAGCACCGTGTAGCGCCGGATCAGCCCGCTTTCCTCCATTTCCCTGACGCGCCGCCAGCATGGCGTGCCGGAAAGTCCGACGCGCGCGGACAGATCCTGCATTGAGCGGCGCGAGTCGAGTTGCAGTTCGCGCAGCAGCTTCTTCGAGTAGCCATCGAGTTCATTCATTTCGACTTTCTCCATTTTTTGAAACAACTGTACTCGTCGTTACCCAGTTCAAGGAACAAAAGGTAACACTTTCTCCTGTCCGATGTCTAAAGTGGTGTTCGTTAGCGGCATCGCATCGCCAGTTAAAAAAGCCGCAGCACCCGAGGAGAGCACATGAACAACCATCAGCAGCCGCTGCTACCACGCGGCGACTATCGGCTCGAAGACGCGCTGCTGGCGACCAGCGGCCAGATATTTCTCACAGGTACCCAGGCATTGGTGCGCTTGCCGCTGATGCAGCGCCAGCTTGATGCCGCGGCCGGGCTCGACACGGCAGGCTTCATCAGCGGCTATCGCGGCTCGCCGCTGGGCGCCTACGATCAGGCGCTGTGGCGTGCCGCGGCGCAACTGGCTGCCGCCAACATCCGCTTCCTGCCGGCAATCAACGAAGAGGCAGGGGCCACCGCCGTGCTCGGCAGCCAGCGGGTCGAAAGCGACCCACAACGCACCGTGAACGGCGTGTTCGCGATCTGGTACGGCAAGGGCCCGGGCGTGGACCGTGCCGCCGACGCGTTGCATCACGGCAATGCCTATGGCTCCTCACCGACCGGCGGCGTGCTGGTGGTGGCCGGCGACGATCACGGTTGCGTCTCATCGTCCATGCCGCACCAGAGCGACTTCGTCATGCAGGCCTGGGGCATGCCGGTGGTGAATCCGGCCAACGTCGCCGAGATGCTGGAGTTCGGCTTGTACGGCTGGGCGTTGTCGCGCTACTCGGGCGCGTGGGTGGGCTTCAAGGCAATTTCGGAGACCGTCGAAAGCGCGATGACGGTGGATCTCGATGCACTGCAATCGAAATTCACCGCGCCCGAAGGCTTTGTCGCACCGCCCGGCGGGCTGCATTTCCGTCCCAACGACAATCCCAGCCCGGCCATCGAACTGCGCCTCGCAGCCAAGCTCGATGCCGTGCGCCACTTCGCCCGCAGCAATTCCATCGACAAGCTGATCTGCCCGAGCCCGACGGCGGACATCGGCATCGTCACCTGCGGCAAGGCGCATTTCGACCTGATGGAAACCTTCCGCCGCCTCGGCCTGTCGCTCTCGGATCTCGACGCACAGGGCGTGCGCATCTACAAAGTCGGCCTGAGCTTCCCGCTGGCGACCGGCCGTATCAACGAGTTCTGCGCGGGCCTCCAGGAAGTCCTGGTGATAGAGGAAAAAGGCGCGGTGGTCGAGCAGCAACTGCGCACGCTGTTCTACAACCGGCCCGAGGCAGAGCGCCCGAGCATCATCGGCAAGACCGATGCGCTGGGCAAGCCGCTGCTCGCCGCTACCGGTGAACTGCGTCCGTCGCGGATCATGCCGGTGGTCGCGACATGGCTCGCCAGTCACAAACCGGCGCTGGACCGGCGCAATCTGGTGGTCGATTTCACCGCGCCGGCGGTGCTCTCCAATTGCGCGGATGGCGTCAAGCGGATTCCCTACTTCTGTTCCGGCTGTCCGCACAACACCTCGACCCGCGTACCGAAAGGTTCGGTGGCCTCGCCCGGGATCGGCTGCCACTACATGGCCTCGTGGATGGACCGCGACACCGCCGGCGCCATCCACATGGGCGGTGAAGGCATCGATTGGGCAGCGCACAGCCTGTTTACCAAGCGCCGCCACATGTTTCAGAACCTCGGCGACGGCACCTACTTTCACTCCGGCATTCTCGCCATCCGCCAGGCCATCGCCGCCAAAGCCAACATCACCTACAAGATTCTCTACAACGACGCCGTGGCGATGACCGGCGGCCAACCGCCGGACGGTTCCATCTCGGTGGCGCGGATGGCGCGCCAGGTGGAAGCCGAAGGCGCAGGGCGCGTGGTCATCGTCAGCGATGCGCCGGAAAAGTATCGCGGACAGGAAGGCGACTTCCCCAAAGGCACGAGCTTCCACCACCGCGCCGAACTCGACGCCGTGCAGCGCGAACTGCGCGAAGTGCCGGGCGTCACGGTGCTGATCTATGAACAGGTCTGCGCCACCGAAAAGCGTCGTCGGCGCAAGCAAGGAAAGTCGGCGCTGGCGACACGGCGAATATTCATCAACAGCGAAGTTTGCGAAGGCTGCGGCGACTGCGGCAAGAAATCGAACTGTCTCTCGGTGCTGCCGCTGGAAACCCCTCTCGGCCGCAAGCGCATCATCGATCAGGCCTCCTGCAATCAGGACTATTCCTGCGTCGATGGCTTCTGCCCGAGCTTCGTTTCCATCATCGGCGGCAAGCCGCGTCGTGGTGCCATGGCCGACCGTGAACAACTGCTGCAGGCGGCAGCCGCCCTGCCCTTGCCGAAGTTCACGCTCGCCGATGCGCCCTATGACATTCTGGTCACCGGCGTTGGCGGCACCGGCGTCGTCACCATCGGCGCCCTGATCACCATGGCCGCGCACCTCGACGGCCACAGCGCCGCGGGGCTCGACTTCATGGGTTTCGCGCCGTAGGGCGGTGCGGTGCTGTCCTTCGTCCGCCTCGCGGCGCGTCCCGAGTTGCTCAACCAGGCGCGCATCGACACGCAGCAGGCCGACATGATGCTGGCCTGCGACATGGTGGTCGGCGCCGGCGAAGCCGCGCTGCAAACGCTGAGCCGGGGACGCACGCGGCTGGTGGTCAATAGCCACGAAATCCCGACCGACGTCTTTGTCCGCGACCCGGACGCCAACCTTCATGCGGCGGAACTTCTGGAAAAAATGCGCTTTGCCGCCGGCACCGAACAAATCAGCACCTGCGACGCCAATGCGCTGGCAGCCCGGTTGCTCGGCGATGCCGTTGGCACCAACATTCTGCTCATGGGTCACGCCTGGCAGCAGGGCCTGATCCCGATCTCGCTGGCGGCCATCGAGCGCGCCATCGAACTCAACAACGTTGCGGTGGAGATGAACCTGCTGGCCTTCCATATCGGCCGCCTCGCCGCCGCCGATGCCCTGGCGCAGGCCGGTTTTGGCAACGAGGGGAAGGCAGCGTCCGGCGATGACAGCCTGGCCACCCTGATCGAAGCGCGCGCCTCTCAACTCACGACCTATCAGGATGCCGCCTATGCCACGCCGTATCGCCAACTGGTGGCGCGCGTCATGCACGCAGAGCAAGCCATGGCCGATGCGGATGTGGCGCTGCCGCTGACCCGTGCCGTGGCAATCAACTACGCCAAACTACTCGCCTGCAAGGACGAATACGAGGTGGCCCGCCTCTTTACCGATGGCAGCTTCAGCAAGGCACTGCAACTGGCTTTCGAAGGCGACTACCGCCTCCAGTTTCATCTCGCGCCGCCTCTGCTGGGCGGGCTTGACGCCAACGGCACGCCGAAGAAGCGCAGCTACGGGCAATGGCTGCTTCCAATACTCAAGCTGCTGGCCGGCGCCCGGCGCTTGCGCGGCAGTTGGCTCGATCCATTCGGCTACAGCCGCGAGCGGCGCCTGGAACGGCAACTGGCCATCGACTACTCGCAGATGATCGATGCCGTCCTGTCCTCACTCGATGCGCGAACACTTCCTGACTTGCTGGAACTGGCGTCACTGCCAAAACAGATTCGCGGCTACGGCCACGTCAAACTGGAGAGCATCGAAAAGGCCGGAAAACGCCAGCAGGAACTGCTGGCGATGCTGATACCGGCAGTCTAGAACCCGCGCCAGTTACCGGGACTAGTCGCGTCGCGACCCGTGGTTACGCGAGTAGCCGTGTCCGCGATACTCTTCGTACTGCACTTGCCGCGCATAGCCATGCCTCTCGCCGTAATGGGCGGCGGACTTGTGCGTCTCCCACCGTGACGGTTCGAAGTGCCAGCGATTGCCCCGCTGCTCCCAGTACCCGGCCACATGGTTGTAGCCGGGCCGCCCCTTGGCCCATGCGCCGCTGGTCCAGACGTGACGATGGCCGTTCCACGCCCAGTAGCCCGGCATCCAGACATGCCCCGGCAATGCGACCGGGACATACTCGACGATGGGCGCCGGCGGTGGCGTCCCGATGCCGATGCCGAACGAAACATCGCCGATGCTGAAGCGAACGTCCGCATTGTCGGCGAAGGATGATGACGAAAACAGCGCGGCGGCCACGACAGCCATGGCGGGAAGTAGTTTTCCGGTTTTCATGTGCTTCTCCTCGAAAATGGCGCGTAGTCGGGAAACAACGCGCTGATGAGCAAAGTAACGCACGGGCACATTCAAGGTCACGCTCGAAACTGTAAGGCAGGGCCGCTGTTTGTAAGCGGATATGGCCATCGAAACATCGTCCGTGAGCCGCTACACTGGCGATCGGCGAAAACGAATCCGGAGCGAACGGGATGAAGACAGCAGTGATGGGTGCCGGCGCGGTCGGCTGCTACTACGGCGGGATGCTGGCCCGCGCAGGACATGAAGTGATCCTGATCGGGCGTCAGCAACATGTGGAGGCGGTGCGCCGCGACGGCCTGTTCCTCGATACGAAGGCATTCCAGGCTCATGTGCCCATGCAGGCCGACACCGCCGTCAGCGCCATGCGGGGCGCGAAGCTGGTGCTTTGCTGCGTCAAGTCCACCGACACCGAAAGCGCCGCGACGGCCATGGCGCCGTATCTGGAGCCCGACGCCGTCGTACTGAGCCTGCAGAACGGCGTCGACAATGCCGAACGACTGCAAGCAGCGCTCGGGCGCGAGGTCATCCCTACGGTCGTCTACGTCGCCACCGAAATGGCGGGGCCCGGCCACGTCAAACATCATGGGCGCGGCGAACTGGTCATCGGGCCCTCGGCCGCCAGCGACAGGCTGGCAAAACTGTTTGCGGATGTCGGGGTGCCGGTTCAGGTCTCCGACAACGTAACAGGTGCGCTATGGGCCAAGTTGATCATCAATTGCGCCTACAACGCCCTGTCCGCCATCACGCAGCTCCCCTACGGCCGCCTGGTGAAGGGCGCAGGCGTGGAACACGTGATGCGCGACGTGGTACAGGAGTGCCTTGCCGTGGCACGGGCTGCGGGGATAACCGTATCCGGAGACATGTGGGAAGCGGTGCAGCGCATTGCGCAGACGATGCCCGGCCAGCTTTCCTCGACCGCGCAGGATCTGGCGCGCCACAAACCCAGTGAGATCGATCACCTGAACGGCTATGTGCTACGCAAAGGCGAGGCGCTGGGTATCGCGACCCCCGTCAATCGCGTGCTGCACGCCACAGTCAGGCTGCTGGAAGCTCGCTCGGACCCAATTGCAAAATAGCTG
>JBIJDI010000371.1:0-3070 GCA_044344235.1 Sulfuritalea sp.
GCCCGGCCGCGCCGCTCGAAGGGAATCAGGTCGCCGACCATGGTCTGCACCATCGAACCCAGCACGCCACCGAAAGCGCCTGCCGTGCACCGCGCCAGCAGGAGGGTGCCATAGGCGGGCGCGAGACCGCACGCCAGTGTGGCCACGGCAAACAGCGCGAACATGGTCAGCAACATGCGTTTGCGCTCGAAACGATCGACGAATACCGCCGCGAGTACCCCGGTGAATGCGGCGCTAAAGGTATAGGCGGACACCAGCAGACCGAATTCGTGGGTGCCCACGCCCAGTTCCCGCATCAGGATCGGGCCCAGCGGCATCATGACCATGAAGTCGAGAATATGGACGAACTGGATGCCGGCCAGCGTCACCAGCAGCACGCGCTCGCGTGCGGGATCAAGCGGTTCGGGAACGGGTGGCGTATTCAAGGGCATTGATGGTCCGGGTTGCATCCGCGTCAGTTTAAGAGCCTATTTCCGAAATATTCGGCGGCGGCCCATGAAAAGTCTCTCGAGCGAACGATTTTCCCCGGCGATAAACCCGGCTTGAATAGAGGCAGAATGGCTGCCTTGAAGTCCGAAGGAGGCCACTGTGTCAGTTCGTTTGCTTGCCATCTGCGGCAGCGCCCGCAAAGAATCCGCCAATCGCCGCCTGCTCGCTGCGGCCGTCAGGGCAGCGCGTGCCGCAGGCGCCACTGTTACCGAACTGAATCTGCGATCCGATCTGCTGCCGATCTACGACGGCGACCTGGAAGCGCAGAACGGCTTGCCCGCCGCCGCGCTTGAGTTGAAGGCGCAGTTCGCCGCCCACGACGGATTCCTGATTGCGTCTCCGGAGTACAACGGCTTCTTTTCGCCGCTATTGAAGAACACGCTGGACTGGGTCTCGCGACCGGCTCCCGATCTGCCGGCACCCTATGCCGGCAAGGCGGCCGGACTGCTGGCGGCATCACCCGGCGCCCTGGGCGGCATACGCTGCCTGCCGAATTTGCGCCTGCTGCTGACCAATCTCGGCGTCACCGTATCGCCGGCCCAACTGGCGCTCGGCCATGCCGATCAGGCCTTCGACTCCGCCGGCAATCTGGGCGCGCCGAATCAGCAGAAGCTTCTTGAACAGGTGGTTGCCGATTTGATCAGGCTTGCCGCGGCGATCAAGCGATAAAAACCCTGGCGCGGCCCACCGCCGCCCGCACCGCTAGGGAATCAACAGATCGTTCTTCGGCTTCTCGAGTCCCGCCTCGGTGCCCGTAAAGTACTTCTGCAGAGGGCATACGGTGTCGGCCGCGCACCCTTGCTTGCGCCCGCACTCCCTCATGGCCTGATCCAGCACTACCATCTGCCCGCAGACCGGGCAGTGTTCCATCGGCGAATCGAACATCACGCACCTCCTCTGCCTTGGCTGAGTTGGCTGGGTTGGGGCAGGCAATTGCCTGCCTGCAGTCGAGTATCCGAGAGCTTGGCACCGAGGTCAATGAACTTTCAGCGCGGCCCCGCTGGCACGGTGATACTCTTTCCGCGATGAATGCCAGCCCTCGAGAATACCTTCACCCGTGCACCGGGAGTGTTGCCTGCCATGCCGGCTGACGAATCCTTCATCGCCATCCATCCTGCCGCGCCGGGGAAGCCGGCGCTCGGGGCGCCCTGCAACGGCTGCGGTGTCTGCTGCGCCGCGCAGCCCTGCCCGGTAAGTCGGCTGCTACTCGGCCATCGCACGGGTGCGTGCCCGGCACTGCAATGGCGGGAATCGGAGCACCGCTACTTCTGCGGCATGGCGATTGCACCAGCAAACTTCCTGCGCTGGCTGCCACAGGGCTGGAGCGCGTTCTGCGGCCGCCGTTTCGCGCGCTGGATTGCCGCCGGGATCGGCTGCGACTCGGATATCGAGCCGTTGTAGCTAAGGGGTGTGCGCCGGATCGGTGACGAAACCGATCCGTGTCAGCCCGGCCTTTGCCGCCGCACTCATCACCAGCGCCACGCTTTCGTAGCGCGCATTGCGGTCGGCGCGGATATGCAATTCGGGTTGCGGCTGCTGCTTCGCCGCCGCGGCAAAGCGCGGCCCGAGATCGGCGACAAACACCTTCTCGCCGTTCCAGAACAGTTCGCCGCCCTCGCGAATGCCGAACTCGACGTGCTCGGGTTTGGTAATGTTGGCACTCGAAGATGCCTTGGGCAGGTCGATCTTGACCGAGTGCGTGAGCAGCGGCGCGGTGACAATGAAAATCACCAGCAGCACCAGCATCACATCCACCAGCGGCACCACGTTCATGTCCGCCATCGGGGCCTGATGGCTGCGTCCGTTGAAGCTGCCGATGCTCATGCCGGGACTCCCTGGCGCGCGCTTGCGGACTTCACCGCGCCGACCGTGGTCAGCACGTAGAGATCGTGAGCGAAGGCGTCGAGCCGCGCCAGCCACATGCGATTGCGCCGGTTGAAGGCGTTGTAGGCCAGCACGGCGGGAATCGCCACCGCGAGGCCCAGAGCCGTCATGATCAGCGCCTCGCCGACCGGCCCGGCGACCTTGTCCAGCGTTCCCTGCCCCGACAAGCCGATCTGCACCAGCGCATGGTAGATGCCCCACACCGTGCCGAACAGTCCGACATAGGGCGCGGCGGAACCGGCCGAGGCCAGTACGGTGAGGCCGTGCTCGACGCGTGCCGCTTCCTGATCAATGCCGTTGCGCAAGACGCGTGTCAGGAACTCGCCAAGGCCGCCGGCAGCGGCGAGTTTGTGCGGACTGTGCGCCTCGCTGTCGCTGGCTGCCTGCAGCGCATGCTGCGCCAGCTCGGCAAAGGCGTTGTCGATCGGCTGCGCCGACAACTTGGCGCTCACATCCTGCAAGGAAGGTGCATCCCAGAAGCCGGCGAGAAACACGGCTGCACGTTTTTGCGCAAACGTGTTGGCGATGGCGCGCGTCACGATCAGGTACCAGCTCGCCACCGAGAGCAGCAGCAACGCCGCAAGCACCAGCTTGCCGACGCCGTCGGTGTGGGCCAGAAAGTGGGCAAAGCCCAGGTCGTTCAATGCGGCAGCTTCCATGGTTCAGTTTCCTTGTAAAACGAATTTGAAGGGTTGCA
>JBIJDI010000373.1:0-3065 GCA_044344235.1 Sulfuritalea sp.
CCCGATCCGCTATGTCGATCCCGTGTTCCGCCCGCCCAGCGAGGCGGAATCGCTGATCCTGCCTGTAACCGACGGCTGCTCCTGGAACAAATGCACGTTCTGCGAGATGTACACCGCGCCGCAGAAGAAGTTTCGCGCCCGCGATGAAGCGGAAACACTGGAAACCCTGCGCCGCTGCGGCGAACGTTTCGGTAGCGACATCCGCCGCGTATTCCTCGCCGACGGCGATGCCCTGGTGCTTCCGACCCGACGCCTTCTGGAAATTCTCGATGCCATCCGCCAGCATTTGCCGGCGGTGCGCCGCGTCTCAAGCTACTGCCTGCCGCGCAACCTGCGCAAGAAATCCGTCGAGGAACTCAAGCAGCTCTCGGCCGCCGGCCTCACCATGGCCTACGTCGGCGCGGAGTCTGGTGATGACGAGGTGCTGGCGAAGGTGCACAAGGGCGAAACGTTTGCCAGCACCTGCGAAGCGCTCGACAAGTTGCAGCAGGCCGGGATCAAGCGCTCGGTCATGATTCTCAACGGTCTCGGCGGCAAGACGCTGTCGCCTCAGCACGCGGAAAACTCGGCGCGCCTGGCTAACGCCACGCAGCCGGAATATCTGGCCACGCTGGTGGTGAGCTTCCCGCAGGGCGAAGAGCGTTTTCGTGCCGCATTTCCGGAATGGCAGCCTTGCGATCAGCAGGAACTATTTGCGGAAATGGAAACGTTCATCTCGGCTCTGGAACTGAAGCGGACCGTGTTCCGCAGCGATCACGTCTCCAACCGTCTGGTGCTGAAAGGCAGCCTTGGCGCCGAAAAGCCGCGCCTGCTCGATGAGATTCGGGCCGCAATCGCGACCCCGGAAGCGACCAAACTGCGTCCGGTGTGGATGCGAGGCTTGTAGCCGGCAACGACTAGTTCATCGTCGATGGCAGCTTTATCGTCTCACCGGCCACGGTTCGAACAGTCGGTAAACCTTCGACATTGCATAGGAGCACCTGGGCATTACAGCATCCGCGTTCTGTGTCTCAGGCCTTGACGAACAGCGTTACCAAGGACTGGTCGCCAACCTGACAACTCCAGTGCCCGTGCACCTCGGGGTTGAAGGTCGCCCCGGCGGGCAGCAGATCGGCCGAGAAGAAATGATCGCCCGGCTTGAAGTTGCGACTGCTGCCGTCCTGCAGGCCGATCTGCATTTCTCCACCGAGCACGAACAGCCACTGCGGCTCGGAGGTGCAATGAAACTGGCTGCGAAAACCTGGCGGGCTTTGTCGCAACTGGCAGCCGGTCGCGGGTAACACGGGCGACAGCATCGCCTGCGGCGTGCCTTCGCTCAGCGCAATCTGCTCTTCGCGGAATTTTGCGCGGCCATCCGTATCGGTATAGAGGGTCACTTTGGTGAAAACGTCCATGATGGGTCTCCGGTTGATTTGCGTAGATTAATCCGTTTGCCGATTCCCGTGACAGCAAGACCCGATGACCGCCTGGTAACCAGGGCTGCTGAGGTGATGGCAGCAGCCATCTAATAGTCGGCGCTGGTGACACGGCGAAAATTGCGCTGGCGAACAAAATCGAACAGCAGCGCGTGGTGACGACTTGTGGGATCCATGACTGCTATGATCACAGAATAGTTCAGCGCGGGTTCCACCCGCATTCGGTCGTCGAACCGGCAAGGCGGAGGAGACACACAGGATGACCGCAACGGTCGCAGTGCCGCTCTGGGCATTCGTCATACTGGCCGGCTTTGCCGGCTGGGCGGTGCTGGTGCTGCTGCTGGTGCCCGGCATGCGCTGGTTCTTCAGGCGCCGCATCAAGCTGGTGCTCCATCAGATCGGTGCGCGCCTGAACATCGAGTTGCCTTCCTTCACGCTGACCCGCCGGCAGGTCTTGATCGACCGGCTGTTCCACGACCACAAGGTTCAGGCTGCTGCTGCAGCGCATGCCGTTGTCAGCAACGAGACGCTGGGCGATGTATGGCGACGCATAGATCGCTATGCGAGGGAGATCGTGCCGTCGTTCAACGCCTACGTGTATTACCGTGTCGGCTATGCCTTGGCGCGCACCGCAGCGCGGGCGCTCTACCGGGTACGGATCGGCTTTGTTGACGAGGCCGCACTGGCGCGAGTCGATCCGAAATCGACCATCGTCTTCGTCATCAATCACCGCAGCAACATGGACTACGTGCTGGTCGCCTTCCTCGCCGCGGAACGCACCACGCTTTCCTTCGCCGTCGGCGAATGGGCACGCATCTGGCCCCTGCAGCAGTTGATCCGCGCCATGGGCGCCTATTTCGTGCGGCGCAGTTCCGGCGATCCCCTGTACCGGACCGTACTCTCCCGCTACGTGCAGATGGCCTCCGAGGCCGGCGTCACTCAGGCGGTGTTCCCCGAAGGAGGCCTGACCGTCGACGGTCGCCTGCGGCCACCGAAGTTCGGCTTGCTCGACTACATGCTGAAAACCTTCGACGAACGCGAAGAAGACGGCCGTCGCGACCTGGTATTCATTCCGGTCGGCCTCAACTACGACCGTGTGCTGGAGGACCGCAGCCAGTTGCTCAAGCTGCACCCCGACGCATCGCGCCCGGGGCGGTTGCACGGGCTGGGGATTACCGCAGGATTCTTTCTCCACAACCTTTCACAGATACTGCGTGGCGGCTGGCACCGCTTCGGCTATGCCTGCGTCAATTTCGGCACGCCGTTTTCGGTGCGTGCCTATGCCCGCGATCGCGGCCTGCATTTCCCGGCACTCAGCGACGCAGAACGGCGCACCGAGGTTGGAATCATCGCCACGCGGCTGATGGACGCCATCGGCAGCGTCATTCCGGTGCTGCCGGTCTCGCTGGTCGCCAGCATCCTGGCGCGCGATCCGACTCGCGCCTTGAGCGAGCTGGAATTGAAGGCGGCAGCCCATGCGTCCATGAGCGAACTCGAGGCCGCCGGCGCGCACATTTACATCCCTCGCCATGATCAGGACTACGCATTCGGCGTCGGCCTGCGCATGCTGACGCTGCGCCGCATCGTGCTGGAGGAAGATGGCCTGTTCCGCCCGGCGCCGGAGCAGATCGAAACGCTCAACTACTATGC
>JBIJDI010000372.1:0-3065 GCA_044344235.1 Sulfuritalea sp.
ACTGCCGCTCGCTGCGCCTGCCGGTCACCGCCGTCGCCGCGTTCTCGAATCCATGGGTGTGGGCCGGTGCCGGCCTGCAACTCGTGCTGCAGATGGCAATCACCTACTGGGCCCCGCTCAACCGGGCATTTGCCACCGCGCCGATCGACGTCCGCGTCTGGGGTGAAATCGCCGTCATTGCACTGGTGGCGATGGGCATCATCGAACTGGAGAAACGCTGGCGGGCATGAAATCCCTGCGTGCCCGGCTTTCTTGCGAAGAGGCGGATTTGCCAGCACGGGGCAGGCATTGCACAATGCGGCCATGAGTTCCACCGAGTCTCTCGCCGCCGACCGCAACCATCGCAGGAAACTGATCGCGCTGCTGGGCTTCGTTATGCTCGGCGTGATGCTGATCATGGCGACCATGATCTGGACGGCGCGCCGGGAAGCGCTGCGCGAAGCTGCAATCACGACACGCAACTATGCTTCGATGTTCGAAGCGCGACTGGATGCCACCCTGCGCCGTTGCGATACGGTGCTGCAGGGTCTGGTGCGCACATTCCCGAAGGCCGCGCTGAGCCAGCAGGCGGTCGCCAGCTACACCGAGGCCGTCAGCGCCGAACTGAATGTCAGAGGGGCCAATTTCGAGGAGATAGCAGGCCTGCGCGTGTTCGACGCCAACGGTGACCTGCTCTACACCTCGGGCCCGGCCGACGTGCCGCGTGCAAACCTCTCCGACCGAGCTTATTTCCGTCGACTGCGCGACGATCCGCAGGCCGGCCTGGTGTTTTCCGATGTACTGGTTTCGCGCGTTACCGGAAAGCAGACCCTGGTGGCGTCCCGCGCCTTGCGCGATGAACAGGGCCGTTTTCGCGGCATGGTTCTCGCCGGCATTGAACTCGATCATTTCAAGAAGCTGTTCCAGTCGCTCGACATCGGCCGCGAGGGGCTGATATCCATCCGCCGCAGCGACGATTTCACTCAAGTGGTGCGCTGGCCGCCGCGCGACAGCGAGATAAACAAGGCACTGCCGCCGGGTAGTCCGACACGTGAAGCCATCAGCGCAGGGAAGATGGCGGCAACCAGCGAATTTCTCGGGTCGGTCGATGGCTTGATGCGCACCTTGAGCTTCCGCAAGCTGGAGCGCTATCCCTTCTTTGTTGCCGCCGCTTTGGCGCACGAAGATGTGCTGGCCGGCTGGCAAGTGCGCGCCACGGCGGTCGGCACGTCTGGCGCGCTGCTGCTGGGGCTGCTGATTTATCTGCTGCTGCGCTTGGGGCGCTTGCAAATGCGGGAACAGGATCTGGTCGCGGAAAAGACCGAAAGTGTCGAAGTGTTTCGGCACCTGTTCGAGGACATGAACGATCCCATCCTTCTGCTCAGGGATGGCAACTTCATCGACTGCAACGCCGCCACCCTGAAGCTGCTCCGCTACGACAGCAAGGACCGCTTCCTCAACCAGCAACCCGCCGAGATCTCGCCGGAATACCAGCCGGACGGACGTTCATCCGCGGACAAGGCGGCGGAAATGATCGCCACTGCCTTGCGCATCGGCTACCACCGGTTTGACTGGATGCACCGGCGCGCGGACGGATCGGACGTCCCGGTGGAAGTGACGCTGACACCCATCACCATGGGCGGCAAAGTGATCCTGCACACCCTGTGGCGCGACATTACCGGACGGCATGAAGCCGAGCACAAGCTGCGCCTGCTGGCCAGCGTTTTCGAGCGCAGCGGCGAGGCGATCGTGATCAGCGATCGCGACAACCGCATCCTCGAAGTGAATCAGGCCTTCACCCACCTCACCGGCTACAGCGCCGACGACGTGCGCGGGCAGAACCCGCGCATCCTGTCTTCCGGGCGCACCACGGCCGATGAGTTCAAGACCCTGTGGCAGGCCATCAACGACGAGAGCTTCTGGCAAGGCGAGGTGTGGGACAAGCGCAAGGATGGCAGCGTCTATCCCAAATGGCTCACCATTTCCGCCGTCAGGAACAATGCGGGGGAGATCGAGTACTACATCGGCAGCTTCACCGACATGACCGAGCGCAAGACGGCACAGGAGCGCATCAACCACCTCGCGCTGCACGACCCGCTGACCGGCCTGCCCAACCGCTACAACCTGCAGGGGCGGCTCGATCAGGCGCTGGCCGCGGCACGCCGGGATGGCGGCCACCTGGCCCTGATGTTCATCGACATGGATCGCTTCAAGAACATCAACGACACCCTCGGCCACCATGTCGGCGACAGCCTGCTGCAGGAGGTCGCAACCCGCCTGACAGACAGCGTGCGCGACAGCGACGTGGTCGCCCGCCTCGGCGGCGACGAGTTCGTGGTGGTGCTGACCGGCGTCGAGGCGACCGCCGCCGGCAGCGTCGCCGACAAGATTCTCAAGACACTGGGAATTGCCTATAGCGTCGAATCACACGAGTTGCACACCACGCCCAGCATTGGCATCGCCGTCTTCCCCGAGGATGGCGATACCGCGGATGTACTGATGCAGAACGCCGATACCGCGATGTATCACGCCAAGTCCGCGGGGCGCAACAACGTGCAGTTCTTCACTACAGCGATGAACCAGGCCGCCAGGGACCGGCACGAACTCGAAGGCGGTCTGCATCTGGCGCTGGAGCGCGAGGAACTCTCGCTGCATTTTCAGCCGCAGGTTGACGGCCAGGGCCGCGTCATCGGCGCCGAGGCCTTGCTGCGCTGGCACAGCCCGGAGCACGGCCCCGTATCGCCGCTCAGCTTCATCCCGCTGGCGGAGGAAACCGGCTTGATCCTGCCCATCGGCCGCTGGGTGCTGGCAAGCGCCTGCGCCCAACTCAAGGCGTGGTCAGGCGATGCGCGCACCTGCGATCTCCAGCTGGCCGTGAACGTCAGTCCGCGCGAGTTCCGTCAGGCTGAGTTTCTCGATCAGATACGCCAAACTCTCGAAGTCAGCGGCGCCAACCCGAAGCGGCTGAAACTGGAGCTGACCGAGAGCCTGGTGCTGGACGATGTCGAGGACACCATCCGCAAGATGCAGGCAATCAAAAAGCTCGGCATCGCATTTTCGCTGGACGACTTCGGCACCGGCTACTC
>JBIJDI010000374.1:0-3064 GCA_044344235.1 Sulfuritalea sp.
GCATCTAGCCGTCGGAGATGCTCTCTTTGCTTGTTGACAAGGACCTGCCGCCGGGGCAGATGCGGCTCAAGTTCGGTGGTGGTCTCGGTGGGCACAACGGCCTCAAGGACATCACCGCCCACCTCGGTACCCAGGATTACTGGCGACTGCGCATCGGCATCGGCCATCCCGGTGACAAGAACGAAGTCGTGGACTATGTGTTGAAGTCGCCGCGCAAGGAAGAGCGCAACGAGATCGATGCCGCGCTCGACCGCGCCCTGCTGGCCTGGCCGTTCCTGGCGCGCGGCGATTTCGCCGCCGCCACGCAGCGCATCAACTCGAAACCGGCACCGCCCAAAGAAGCACCAACGAAAGAAAACCCATGAGTCTCAAATGCGGCATCGTCGGCTTGCCCAACGTCGGCAAGTCCACCCTCTTCAATGCCCTGACCAAGTCGGGGATCGCAGCGGAGAACTATCCCTTCTGCACCATCGAGCCCAACGTCGGCATTGTCGAAGTGCCGGACCCGCGGCTCGCCGCCCTGTCGGCCATCGTCAAGCCCCAGAAGATCCAGCCGGCCATCGTTGAGTTCGTCGACATCGCCGGGCTGGTGGCCGGAGCCAGCAAGGGCGAGGGCCTGGGCAACCAGTTTCTCGCCAACATCCGCGAGACCGATGCCGTGGTGCATGTGGTGCGCTGCTTCGCCGATGAAAACGTGATTCACGTGGCGGGCAAGGTCGATCCGCTTTCCGACATCGAAGTCATCGATACCGAACTGGCACTGGCCGACATGGCCGCGGTGGAGCGGGCCTTGACCCGCTACTCCAAGCAGGCCAAGGCCGGCGGCGACAAGGATGCGAAGCTGCTGGTGCCGGTGCTGGAAAAATGCATGGCCCAGTTGAACCTGGCCAAACCCGTCCGCGCCCTGGATTTCTCGAAGGAGGAATGGGCCTTGCTCAAACCCTTCTACCTGATCACCGCCAAGCCGGTGCTGTATGTGGCCAACGTCAAGGAAGGCGGTTTTGAGAACAATCCGCACCTGGATGCCGTGCGTGCGCACGCCGCAATCGAAGGTGCCGACGTGGTGCCGCTGTGCGCAGCGATCGAAGCCGAGATCGCCGACCTCGAAGACGATGAGAAGCAGATGTTCCTCGCCGACATGGGTCTGGACGAGCCCGGCCTCAACCGCCTGATCCGCGCCGGTTACCACATCCTCGGCCTGCAGACTTACTTCACCGCCGGGGTCAAGGAAGTCCGCGCCTGGACCATCCACAAGGGCGATACCGCGCCGCAGGCCGCCGGCGTGATCCATACCGATTTCGAAAAAGGCTTCATCCGCGCTCAGACCATTGCCTTCGACGACTTCATCGCCTGCAAGGGCGAGCAGGGTGCCAAGGAAGCCGGCAAGATGCGGGCGGAAGGCAAGGAGTACGTCGTCAAGGATGGCGACGTACTCAACTTCCTATTCAACGTTTAGCAAGCAGAGACAGGCTTTGCGGGGTGGTCAGCTGGGCAAACGACTATGATCAGTGTTAGTGCCTGTCTATTGCTATCAACAAACCGGTAGGAAAATATTTGCTAGGGTCAGCTTGAGTAGGTAGAGGCTATAGGTGGATTTGGGCATATACGTATTACGTATAAATCTCTGATCTTTACCCACCATGCAAGCATGTTTGACTGAACTCACAATGCTCCTTGATCCACGGCAGAAAGTTACCGTGCCCTACTGTTGCCTTGACCTCAGTGAGTAGCTCCCCGATCCGACACGCTCTGTACGCATTCACGATCAGGTCGAGGGCGAATTCGGTGCGCGAGGCGCATTCCGCAGCGTGCGCGATGTTGCGGCCAAGGCGGCGGAGAACGTCGCGCGGCTCGCAGCCTTGTTCCACGTACTGGAGCATGGCGTGAGTGGCACGATAACGTCCGGGGAAATCAGCGCCGCGACCTGCGCGCGGCGCTTGCCATTCTCGCCGAGCGCGGGCGGGCCTGGCTGGAGGAATCCGGGCGCCGGCGGAGCGTGGTGATCAATCCGGCGTTGCTCGTCAACCGGGAATGACATTCGACGATGCGGTTTTGACACCGGAGGGTGTTGCTACTGTTGCTACTCTCGCTACCGTCGCCCGGCGCAAACGCTGATCGGTAGCAAGAGTAGCGAGAGAAGCAGGGGGTGCCGGGTCGGAAACTGCATATTCCACGTGCCCGGAGGAAGCCGTATGACGGGCGCTACGAGGAGTGATAGCGCTTGCCTTCTGATACCACTATTTGCTACCATTTAGCTATGAAGCGAAAACACCAGCGTACGCTGGAACTGATCTATGCCCGGCCTGTATCGGCAAATGTCCGTTGGGCCGACATTGAGGTCTTGCTCATTGAGTTGGGCGGGCAAATTTCAGAGCGCGAAGGATCGCGGGTGTTGGTGCGTCTGTTCAACGAACGGCGAGTATTTCACCGTCCGCATCCCGAGCCGACGACGGATAAAGGGGCGGTCGAGGCAATTCGCAAATGGCTGGAAGAGAATGGAGTGAAACCATGAATACCATGTCGATCAACGGCTATCAGGCGGTCATCGCGTTCGACCCGGACATCCAGATGTTCCGAGGGGAATTCGTGGGGCTCAACGGCGGTGCCGATTTCTATGCCAAGGATGTCGATGGCTTGCGTCGCGAGGGGGAGATTTCTCTCAAGGTATTCCTTGAGGCATGCGCCGAGGATGGTGTCGAGCCGCGCAAGCACTTCTCCGGGAAATTCTCTCTACGGGTTGATCCGGCTACGCACGAAGCCGCCGCCATTGCCGCCGCTGCCCACGGCCAGAGCCTGAACCAATGGGCGACCGAAGCCATTCGGCAGGCGGCATTGGCAGGTTGATGGGTAGGCACGATGACAAAACCGGGTATGAAACCGGGTACGAAATGACCTTCTGTGACAGCACATGTAGCAAACATGAGGCGTTTAGGTCGTACTTCCTGTTCAACGTCTGACGCCGGACCAATAGTCGGCGCCTGCGGGACGGCGATTCATGGCCGCCGCGGGCACTGCATCAGGCCGGGTCGCGTTGTCTTGCCTACTCCGCTAGCCGGCAGCTTGT
>JBIJDI010000376.1:0-3049 GCA_044344235.1 Sulfuritalea sp.
CACGGGCAGCAGCAGGATGCGGCCGCGCTCCAGGCAGGACAGGTTTTGCCGTATCGCCAGCGCCGACTTTTCGAGTCGAACTGCATCATCGGCGCGGCGCCTCGCTTTGCGCAATGCATCGGCCAGGCGGGCTGCGCGCACCGGCTTGACCAGATAGTCCAGTGCCGCCAGTTCGAATGCCTGGACGGCATATTGATCGAAGGCAGTGACGAAAATCACCGCGGGCGTGCTCGGCAGCCGCGCCAGATGGCGGGCAAGTTCCACCCCGTCCATGCCAGGCATTCGAATATCGATCAGGGCGACATCAAGGTCTCCGGCCTGCGCCCGTTCCAGGGCGGCAAATCCGTCGGCTGCCTCGGCCATCACAATGCTCGGCACTTCCGCAGAGATGTCACCCAGCAAGTCGCGCAGACGCGCACGCGCCGGAGCCTCGTCATCGACCAGCAGCAGGCGCAGCGCTTCGGTCATCTTTCACTCGCCGGACGATAGGGGAACTCGATGGAAACACGGAAACGGCCACCACTCACCTCTGTCGTCATCGTCGCCTCAAGATCGAAAAACAGCATCAGGCGTTCGCGAATGTTCGTCAGCGCCATCTGATTGCCGTGCGTATGGCCTTCCACGGCAGTCATCGGATTGGAGAGTTCCACCCGCAGCCGCGAATCCTTGCATTCGAAGCGGATGACAATTTCACCGGGCTCCGTCGCCGGCTCGATACCGTGATAAACAGCATTTTCCAGCAACGGCTGCAACATCAGAGGCGGTACCAGAGGATCCGGCGGGCAGGCCGCCATATCCCACACCACACGCACCCGCTCGCCCAGTCGCAATCGCTCCAGATTGATGTACTGACGCGCGACGAAGATCTCTTCCGACAGCGGCACCAGATCGGCGTTTTCGCGCATCAGCACACGAAACAGATCGGCCAGTTCCTCCAGCGCCGTCTCCGCGCGACGCGGATCGGAACGCATCACGCCCAGTACGGCATTCAGCGCATTGAAAAGGAAATGCGGCCGGATGCGCGCCGTCAAAGCGAGCAAGCGCGCCTCGGCCAGCGCGGGTGAGCGCGCTCGTCCGCTGATCTCGAATCCGGCAAGCAGCAACGTCACGCCGATCACCACCCACAAGGAGATCCGGCTGAATCCGCCGACATTTCCCTCGACCAGGTGTATCGCGGCAAAAAAGCCGCGCACGGCGGCGGTCACCAGAAGAACCAGAAGAACAACCAGTGCCACGCTCAGCCATTTCGGCAGTCGCACAAATCCGCTGCTCACCAGGCTAAGCAGAGCCAGGCTGGCGAGAGTCACCGGCTCAACCAGCGCGGCCAACTCAAGAAACTCGGCAAGAAAAAACCGCCACTCACGATTGGCCGCCAGCGTTCCCAGCAGGGCTCCGCAATTCACCACCAGCAGCACGCGCAGCCAGACACCCAGGTTCCGAAAGTCCGGCAAACCAGCGAGCGGAAGGTTTTCCCTTATACTTCGTGCTTGACTCAATTGCCCGTCACCTTTGATTTTCCAGTGTTTTTACTGCTTGTTTTGCCAACTGACATGGCAGCCCGATTATGACAGAACCGAAACATCCGGCGTCTCCAGCACCCCAGGAAGCATGGTCCGGCCGCTTCTCCGAACCCGTTTCCGATCTGGTCAAACGTTACACCGCTTCCGTGTTCTTTGATCGCCGCATGTGGCGACAGGACATTCTGGCGTCCCTGGCGCATGCGCGAATGCTCAGCCGGCAAGGCATCATTGCCGCCACCGACCTCGCCGCGATCGAGCAGGGCATGACGACGATCACCAAGGAAATCGAAGCCGGGACCTTCAACTGGAATCTTGACGACGAAGATGTGCATCTCAACATCGAAAAGCGTCTCACCGCGCTGGTGGGCGACGCCGGCAAGCGCCTGCATACCGGGCGTTCGCGCAACGACCAGGTCGCCACCGACATCCGGCTCTGGCTGCGCGATACCATCGACGAGATCGACGGTCTGCTGCGCAATTTCCAGAAGGCGCTGCTCGAAGCGGCTGAAGCCCACGCTGACACACCGCTGCCCGGCTTCACCCACTTGCAGGTCGCGCAGCCGGTCACCTTCGGCCACCACCTGCTGGCTTATTTCGAAATGCTGCGTCGCGACCGCGAACGTTTCGCCGACTGCCGCCGCCGCGTCAATCGGCTGCCACTCGGCGCCGCCGCGCTGGCCGGCACCACCTTCCCGATCGACCGGGAAGCCGTGGCACGGGAACTCGGCTTCGAATCGGTTTGCGAGAATTCGCTGGACGCCGTGTCCGATCGCGATTTCGCCATCGAGTTCTGTGCCGCGGCGTCGCTGGTGATGACGCATGTCTCGCGCTTCTCGGAAGAACTGATTCTCTGGATGAGCCCGCGCGTGGGCTTCATCGATCTCGCCGACCGCTTCTGCACCGGCTCGTCGATCATGCCGCAGAAGAAGAACCCGGATGTGCCAGAGCTTGCCCGCGGCAAGACCGGACGCGTCTTCGGCCACCTGATGGGACTCCTGACCTTGATGAAGGGCCAGCCGCTGGCCTACAACAAGGACAACCAGGAAGACAAGGAGCCCCTGTTCGACACGGCGGATACGCTGATCGACACCCTGCGCATCTTTGCCGACCTGGTGCCAGGCATCCGGGTCAAGCCGGAAGCTATGGCGGCGGCCCTGCGCCAGGGCTATGCAACCGCAACGGACCTGGCCGACTATCTGGTCAAGAAGGGGCTTCCCTTCCGCGATGCCCATGAAGCGGTGGCCCGCGCCGTGCGCGCCAGCGGGGCGCGCGGCTGCGACCTGCCGGACCTGACGCTTGACGAACTGCGATCGTTCTCGCCGCTGGTGGCCGACGACGCCTTCGCCGTGCTGACCGTGGCCGGTTCGCTCGCCGCCCGCGACCACCTCGGTGGTACCGCGCCGGCTCAGGTGCGAGCCGCCATCGCACGTTCCCGCGCACGACTCTGACAACCGAGCGATGGCCATTCCCGAGCGCATAGGCAAGTACGAGATCCGCGGGAAACTCGGCGAAGGCGCCACCTCGATCGT
>JBIJDI010000375.1:0-3049 GCA_044344235.1 Sulfuritalea sp.
CAGGTGCTTGATTCGGTGACGGTGAGCCGACCGGCGGCCAGTCCGGTTCCTGCGGCGCTGAACTTCGGCTGGAGCGACCAGACTGTCTACGCGCTCGGTATCCAGAAGGATATCGGCGATCGGATGCAGGTGCGTGCCGGCTTCAACTATGGCAAGTCACCCATCGGCGCGGAAGACGTCAACAACAACCTGGGTTCGCTCGCCGTGGTGGAAAAACATCTAACCCTCGGCCTGACGCGCAAGTTCAGCGACAAGGTCAGCGGTTCCGTTTCCTACGTCCATGCCTTCAAGAACAGCCTGACATCGAATACGGGGGCAGCCAACACTATCGAACTCAAACAAAACATCGTCAATTTTCAGGTCAGCTACCAGTTCTGAGGATTGATCACGCGCACAGCGCCGCCCTGGTCCGACGCGGGCCAGGGCGGCCTTTTGGTGCGGTATGCACTGGCGTGACGTGACGAAGCCGCCGAGGCATCCAATTTTTTGCAGGAGATCCCCATGCAAACGAAACGACTTTCGCTTCTTGTCGCCGTCGTAGCCAATTTGGCCACCACGTCGCTCGTCTATTCAAGCTCTGCGCTTGGTGCCGACGGCGCCGCGATCCAGGTCAAGGACGGCTACTACAAGAATCTGGTGGATTTCGACTTCATGCGCCAGAACGTAGAGATCCCGCTGAAGAAGGGCGTCATGATCATCGACTCGCGCCCGGCGGCCCGCCAGTACGACCCCGGGCACATTCCCGGCGCGATGAACATCCCCGATAGCCAGTTCGACAAGCAGGTCGCCAAGCTTCCCGCCGAGAAGGCTACGCTGCTGTTGTTCTACTGCGGCGGCCTGGATTGCATGCTCAGCCACAACTCCGCCGCCAAGGCCGAGAAACTCGGCTACAGCAACATCAAGGCCTACCCGGCCGGCATGCCCGACTGGAAGGCCCGGGGCGCCCAGGTTTCGGTATCCGCCGCCCACATCAAGAAGCTGATCGATGAAAAGGCCACCTACCTGCTGATCGACGCGCGGCCCAAGCGCGTCGCCGACGAGGGCATGATTCCCACCGCCATCAATATCTCCGACACAGAGTTCGACAAGCACATTGATAAGTTGCCGGCGGACAAAGCCACCACGCTCATCTACTATTGCGGCGGCCTCGAATGCGTGTTGTCCGACAAGTCGGCGGAAAAGGCCAGGAAGCTCGGGTACACCAATGTCCAGACCTATCCGCCCGGCTACCCGGAATGGGAAATGCTGAACGCACGTGCCGTCACAAGCGCTCCCGCTCTCGCAGCGGGCAAGGAGAAAGGCTCGGTCAGCGTCGCCTCGTTCGAAAAAACATGGAAGGAGAACCCCGGCTCGGTGATGCTGGTCGATGTGCGTGACGCCAAGGAGTTCGCTGCCGGCACCATCAAGGGCGCCGTGAATATCCCGATGAACGAGCTGGAAAAGAAAATTGCTTCGCTGCCCGCCGACAAGCCGGTCGTCTTCGTTTGCGGTACCGGCGCACGCTCCGGTGAGGCCTACGACACGGTGAAGCTGCTGGGCGGCAAGGTGCAGGCCTCCTTCATCGACGCCGCCATCAAGTTCAGCGCGGACGGCAGCTACAGCATGGTCGAGAAGAAGTAGCGCTCACCTGACCTGACACCGCACAAGGCCGGAGCTTGCCCAACTCGCGGCCCGGTCCGGCCGCCAGACCGCGAGGGCATGGATTCAACGGGAAAGATGAAATCGTCACCGCCGCTTCCGGTATCATCCGCGCCAATACAACGATAGGCACAAGGAGTGGTACCGTGGATCATCAAGTCAGCGTGGTTTTGAAGAACGGCGAGCGTTACGATTTCCCTCTGGGGGCGGATGACCTGGCGGTTTTCGAACCCGTCGCCGCGCGGCACTGGATTGCCGAGGAATTCCTAAAGGCGGGGCTGGAAACGCCGAACCCGATGGGAAAGCTGCTTTTGGTCGATCAGGTTCTGCTGCTCGCGCTGAACTTCAAGCCTTCTGACTACAACCCGCTGACGCCTGATGCGCGCCGTTTCCTGTGCGCCGCACTGCAGGCGATGGGACGTCCCAGCCTGACGATCGACCTGGTGGCCTACAAGCTCTGATGCTCGTGATCGGGTACGACATGCCCCCGAGCCTGAAACAACGCAAAAGCGAATTGGTCGCTCCCCACCCCCTGCCCCGCCCCGGGGCGGGGTGACTGTCTTGCTCGCTGCGCTCGTTTCTTATCAGCGACTCCGTACCGAGTTTTTCGCGCGAATCGCCGTCAGGCAGGCGCCGACCGCGATCAGCAGCGCCAGCAGATTGCCCCAGCGGGCATAGGGCGTCAGGCCCGTCCGTCCCTGCGCCTGCACCACCAGCGCCGCCGTGGTGAAGGGCGGCAGCGCGGCGGCGATGACGCCGTCCGGACCCACCATGGCGGTCATCCCGGTGTTGGTTGCGCGCAGCATCACACGGCCGGTCTCGATGGCGCGCAACTGGGCGATCTGCAAATGCTGCGGCTGCGCCAGAGAGTCGCCGAACCACGCCGTGTTGGACAGATTTACCAGCAAGGTCGCGGCCGGCAAGGCGCCGAGCAATTCCTCGCCGAACAGATCCTCGTAGCAGATATTCGGCGCGATGCGCTGGCCGGCCGTATTGAGCGGTTCCTGTCGCGCAGCGCCGGCGGTGAAATCCGACATGGGGATGCGCGCGAAGCGGAAGAACCAGGCGAAGCCCGGCGGCGCGTATTCGCCGAAGGGCACCAGATGACGCTTGGTGTAGACGTTCGCAGTGAGTTCCGGAGTCAGCGTGACGGCACCGTTGGTGTAGCCGCCGGTGGTGGTGCCGACGGCGACGCCGATCAAGGCGTCGCCGTGGCGCGTCAGGCTGCGCAGCACGTCGCGCGGCACCTCGTTGAAGTAGAGGGGCAGGGCGGTTTCGGGCAGCACGGTGAGCGTTGCCGGATTGGCCGTGGCCAGACGCACATAGGTGTCCACCGATAACGACAGCCGTTTCGGATCCCACTTGAGGCTTTGCGGCACGTTGCCCTGCAGCAGGCTCACCGTGACGGGGT
>JBIJDI010000174.1:0-5824 GCA_044344235.1 Sulfuritalea sp.
CGCCCGTGATCCTCACGCGGCGAGTGCCTTTGTTCCGACCGCCCACGGCAAATGGCTGTGCAATATTCATCAACTGGCGCGCCAGCGGCTGCATGCGCTTGGGATTCGCCGTACCGGACTCTGTCTGCCGGGGATTCCGCTTCGCGGGCCGGCAAGCGCCGACTCCTGCACTGTCGGCGACGCGGAGCAATTCTTTTCCTATCGCCGCGACGGCGCCACCGGGCGCATGGCCAGCCTGGTCTGGCTGGAATAGCGCCTATAATTTCCGGCTTATGTCCGTTCTGTCCTGGATCATCGTCATGTCACTGGCCGGCGGCGCCCTCAGCGTCATCGCCGCCGCGGCCTTTGCCTTCAATGCGCGGGTGCAATGGGTGTCCCTGCTCATCAGCTACGCGATCGGCGCCTTGCTCGGGGCATCCTTTCTCGAAGTGCTGCCGCATGCCATCACCGCCAGCGGCGATGCCGCGACCACCACGGCGACGGTGCTCGGCGGCATCCTGGCATTCTTTGTCATGGAAAAGCTGGTGCTCTGGCGCCATTGCCACATCGAGGCCTGCGAGGGGCACGAACCGGTGGTGCATGTCCACGGCCACGATGCCCACGATCACGGCCGTAGCGGCCTGATGATCCTGGTCGGCGACACTTTCCACAACTTTGTCGATGGCGTGCTGATTGCGGCGGCCTTCATGGAAGACGTGCGCCTCGGCATCGTCACCGCGCTGGCGATGATCGCACACGAGATTCCGCAAGAGGTGGGCGACTTCGTGATCCTGCTGCATTCGGGCTATTCCCGGGGTCGCGCGCTGGCCTTCAATCTTCTGTCGAGCCTGGCAACGCTGGTCGGCGCCCTGCTGGCCTATGTCGCGCTGGGTCAGGTGCAAAGCGCGGTGCCGGTGCTGCTGGCACTGGCGGCGGCGAGCATGATCTACGTCGCCGTGGCCGATCTGATTCCGGGCCTGCACAAGCGTACGGAGCTTCGCGCCACCGTGCAGCAGGTGCTATTGATCGCGGCGGGTATCGGCACCATCGTCCTTACCGACCGCATCGTCGATCTTTTCTCGCGATAAACGGTTCCGGTTTCTCTGCGGCGTGCCGAACAGCCACAGGAACAGCGCCAGCGGCGCAGCGCCATATACAACAAACGTGAGCACACCAGCGGTAATATTCGTTTCCGTGGCCGCCATCAGCAGGGTGACGTAGAGCCACCCGATCGCGATTACATACATGTGCCGATTTTACGGACAAGGAAGGCGCGTGCCTTGCTTGACACCGTAAATTGTGCAGTGCAAAATCGAGTCCGTTTCAAGGAGCCCCGGATGTCGTCACCCCCCGATCAGAATGCCTCACTGCAAGCCATGTTTCAGGCGGGAAACGCCATGGCCCAAGGATTCAACAAGTTTTTGGCCGAGCAGCAGCAACAGCTCGCAGCGACGCCTTCGGGCGCAAACCCGGCCGCGTGGACCGCGGAGTCGGAGGCGCTCAAGGCCCTGCAACAGGAGTGGATGGGCAGGCATGCCCAGCTTTGGCAAGGCATGCTCGGCAAGGGGGCTGACCAGCCGGCGCCGCAGGTGGCGAGTCCGGCTGCCGGCGACAAGCGTTTCGACCATCCGGCGTGGGGCGAGAGCCCGGTCTATGATTATCTGCGCCAGGCCTATCTGATCAATTCCGAGTACATGAAGCGCATCGCCGAGGAGGCGCCGGTAGCGGATGGGCAGACCAAGAACCGCATGCGCTTCCTGACGCGGCAGATGGTCGACGCGATGGCACCGTCCAACTTCCTTGCCACCAATCCCGAGTTCGTCAAGAAGGCGCTTGAAACCAAGGGCGAGAGCATCCAGCAGGGCATCCAGAACCTGCTCGGCGATCTCGACAAGGGCCGCATCTCGATGACCGACGACAGCGCCTTCGAGGTCGGCCGCAATCTGGCGATCACGCCCGGCGCGGTGGTATTCGAAAACGAGTTGATGCAGCTGATCCAGTATTCGCCGACCACCGAAAAAGTGGCCGAGCGGCCCTTCCTTATGGTGCCGCCGTGCATCAACAAGTACTACATCCTCGATCTGCAGCCGGAAAATTCGCTGGTGCGTTATGCGGTGGAGCAGGGCAACACCGTGTTCCTCGTTTCCTGGCGTAACGTGCAGGCCGACCTCGGGCACCTGACCTGGGATGACTACATCGAAAAAGGGGCGCTGACCGCGATCAAGACGGTGCAGGACATCTGCAAGGTCAAGCAGATCAATGCGCTGGGCTTCTGCGTCGGCGGCACCATACTCGGCGCCGCACTCTCCGTCGCGCGCATTCGCGGCGACAACCCGGTCGCGTCGCTGACCCTGCTGACCACGCTGCTGGATTTTTCGGATACCGGCGAGATCGGTTACTTCATCGATGAGAAAGCGGTTCAGGCACGCGAGACCGGTATCGGCAAGGGCGGCCTGCTGCGCGGCAGCGAACTGGCGACGGTATTTTCGGCGCTGCGTGCCAACGACCTGATCTGGCAATACGTGGTCGGCAACTACCTCAAGGGCAACAAGCCGCCGGCCTTTGACCTGCTGTACTGGAACTCCGATGCGACCAATCTGCCAGGCCCGTTCCTCGCCTGGTATCTGCGCAACATGTATCTGGAAAATAACCTGCGGGTTCCCGGAAAGCTGGAAATGTGCGGCGTCAAGGCCGATCTCGGCCGGGTGGACATGCCCGCCTTCCTTTACGCCAGCCGCGAAGACCATATCGTGCCGTGGAAGACTTCGTACCAGACGCGCGGCCTGCTCGGCGCCGAAACCACCTTTGTCCTCGGCGCTTCGGGGCATATTGCCGGCGTCATCAATCCGGCGACGAAGAACAAGCGCAACTACTGGCTCAACGACAGCAAGACGGCCAATGCCGATGAATGGTTCGAGACCGCAACAGAAGCTCCGGGCAGTTGGTGGCCGGTGTGGGCAAAGTGGCTCAAGAGTCACGGCGGCAAGGACGTTGCAGCACGTGGAAAACTTGGCAGCAAGGCCTACCCGGCGGGTGAGCCAGCTCCCGGGCGCTACGTGAAAGAAAAGGCATGATCGACCGACGGATGTCAGCACGGGGCGCTGCTTCCGGCAAGACAATGAGAGCCCCACCCCAACAATAAGTCCGAGGAGAAGGAAAATGCTACGAGTTGCGCTGGTAACCGGTGGAATGGGTGGTCTGGGTGAAGCAATCTGTATCAAGCTGGCGGCGCTTGGCTACAAGGTCGTAACGACCTACAGCCCCAGCAACACCAAAGCGAATGAATGGCTGCGGACCATGAACGACATGGGCTATGGCTTCAAGGCCTATCCCTGCGACGTGGGCGACTTTGAGTCGGCCAAGGCCTGTGTCGCGCAGGTGACCAAGGACGTGGGCGCGGTCGAGGTGCTGGTGAATAACGCTGGCATCACCCGCGACATGACGTTCAAGAAAATGACCAAGGCCGATTGGGATGCCGTGATGCATACCAACCTCGATTCCGTGTTCAACATGACCAAGCAGGTCATGGACGGCATGATGGAACGCGGTTGGGGCCGGGTAATCAACATTTCCTCGGTAAACGGACAGAAGGGCGCTTTCGGCCAGACCAACTATTCGGCGGCCAAGGCCGGCATGCACGGCTTCACCAAGGCGCTGGCGCTGGAAGTGGCGAAAAAGGGCGTCACGGTGAATACGATTTCCCCGGGCTACATCGGCACCAAGATGGTCATGGCGATCCCGCAGGAAGTGCTCGACAGCAAGATCCTGCCGCTGATTGCCCAGGCGCGTCTGGGCAAGCCTGAAGAAGTCGCGGGTCTGGTGGCCTATCTGTCGTCCGAAGAAGCCGCGTTTGTCACCGGCGCAAATATTTCGATCAACGGCGGTCAGCACATGTACTGACCGCCACGAGTGAAAGGCGGGGCTTGCAGCCTGCCTTTCACTCGAGCAGATTTTTTTACGTATCAAAGGGAGTATCAGAAATGGCTAAAAGAATTGCATTGGTAACGGGCGCAATGGGCGGCCTGGGGACGGCGATCTGCAAGGCGCTGTCGCAAAGCGGATTCACGGTTGCGGCGAACTGCCTGCCGAATTTTCCGCCGAAGGACGAATGGCTGGCAAAGATGAAGGCGGACGGTTTCGATTTCGTTGTCGCCGAGGCGGATGTGAGTGACTACGAATCGTGCGCCGCGATGATCAAGAAGCTCGAAGCGGAAGTCGGCCCGATCGATGTGCTGGTGAACAATGCCGGCATCACGCGCGACGCTGTGTTCAAAAAGATGGACAAGGGTCAGTGGGATGCCGTGATGTCCACCAACCTCGACTCGGTCTTCAACGTGACGCATCAGGTGCTGGCTGGCATGGCCGATCGCGGCTGGGGGCGTGTCATTAACATGTCGTCGGTGAATGGCATCAAGGGGCAGTTCGGCCAGGCCAACTATTCGGCCGCCAAGGCCGGCATCCTCGGCTTCACGCGAGCCATCGCTGCCGAAGTGGCGAAGAAGGGCGTGACGGTCAACGCCATTGCTCCCGGGTATATCGGCACGGACATGGTCATGGCGATCAAGCAGGAAGTGCGCGACTCGATCGTGGCGACCATTCCTGTCGGTCGCCTGGGCAAGCCCGAAGAGATTGGCGCGCTGTGCGCCTATCTGGTGTCGGACCTGGCCGGCTACATGACGGGCGCGACGCTCAACATCAACGGCGGACTGCATTACTGCTGATACCGACTGGCCACCCCCGCTGCGGCGGGGGTTGGTCGGGTTTTGGTAATGATTGCCGTTGTATTAAACTGGTATTTTCGGAGGGGAACAAAATGGCCGGACAGAGCCGACTGATAAAGAAATACCCGAATCGCCGCCTGTATGACACCCGCACCAGTACCTACATCACGCTCGCCGACATCAAGCAGCTGGTACTGGCGCACGAAAGTTTTCAGGTCGTGGACGCCAAGTCCGGCGACGATCTGACGCGTGCCATCCTGCTGCAGGTCATCCTCGAAGAAGAGGCCGGCGGCGCGCCGATGTTCTCATCGGAACTGCTGTCGCAGATGATCCGCTTTTATGGCAATGCCATGCAGGGCATGATGGGTGCCTATATCGGGGACAACATCAAGTCCTTCACCGAGGTCCAGGCCAAGCTCAAAGAGCAGGCCAAGGGACTGTACGGCGAAGGTGCGGGCGATAGCCAGGACCTGTGGGCGCAGTTTCTCAAGTTTCAGGGGCCTGCCATGCAGCACATGATGGGCACCTACGTCGAGCAAAGCCAGAAGATGTTCCAGCAGATGCAGGACACCATGCAGGAACAGACGCGCAAGATTTTTCCCGGCATCTATGTGAAGCCCGAGGAAAAGGCCGAGAAAAAGTAAGACCCCGCGTGACGAGACGTAAATCCAAGGCGCCGACAGTCGGCTTCGTGTCGCTGGGCTGCCCCAAGGCGGCGTCCGACGCGGAACAGATACTCACCCGGCTGCGCGCCGAGGGTTACGAAATCTCCGGCAGTTACGCCGGCGCCGATCTGGTGGTGGTCAACACCTGCGGCTTCATCGATGCGGCCGTCGAGGAATCGCTCGATGCGATCGGCGAGGCCCTCGCCGAAAACGGCAAGGTCATCGTCACCGGCTGCCTCGGCGCGAAAAAGGATGCGGCCGGCAACGACATCGTGCGCGCCGTGCACCCCAAGGTGCTGGCGGTCACCGGGCCGCATGCCATGCAGGAAGTCATGACGGCGGTGCATCTGCATCTGCCTCCCCTGCACGATCCCTTTGTCGATCTGGTGCCGCCGCAGGGCATACGCCTGACGCCGGACCACTACGCCTACCTCAAGATTTCCGAAGGCTGCAACCACC